>JASGDR010000289.1:0-22954 GCA_047607095.1 Caulobacter sp. | reverse complement strand
TCGAGCGCGCCCTGGGTGCGGCCCAGGGCCACGACGTGGGCGCCGGCCTGGGCCAGGCCGAGCGCGATGGCCCGGCCGACGCCGCGCGTGGCGCCGGTGACGAGGGCGATGCGGCCGGCCAGCGGCGTGTCGGTGGTGGTCATGAGCGTTTCCTGCGCCTCCATTTTACGTTCAGAGCGTGATGGCCGCCGAAACCGCTTACGCTTTCGACTGTCACGCTCTGGCGGGCGTTTGTCTTTGTCTAGCGGTCCTAGGCCTCGTCGGCGGGCCGCGCGCCGTAGCGCTGCGCCATCACCGAGCAGGCCATCAGCTGGATCTGGTGGAAGATCATCAGCGGCAGCACCAGCACCCCGGCGGTGGCGCCGGGAAACAGGATGCCGGCCATCGGCACGCCGGTGGCCAGGCTCTTCTTCGAGCCGCAGAAGACGATGGCCACCTCGTCGGCCTTGGAGAAGCCCAGCGCCCGGGCGCCGAACATCGTCGCCAGCATCACCAGGGTCAGCAGCACGCCGCAGGCGGCCAGCAGCACGATCAGCTCCAGCGGCGAGACCTTATGCCAGAGACCTTCGACCACGGCCGCGCTGAAGGCCGAATAGACCACCAGCAGGATCGAGCCGCGGTCCACGCGGCCGACCAGGGTCTTGTGCTTTTCGATCCACTTGCCGACCAGCGGCCGGGCCAGCTGGCCGGCGACGAACGGCAGCAGCAGCTGGACGACGATCGACTGGATCGAGTCCCAGCCGCCGACGTCGCCATGGGCGTTCATCAGGAAGCCCACCAGCACCGGCGTCAGGAAGATGCCGAACAGGTTCGAGGCCGAAGCCGCGCAGACCGCGGCGGCGACGTTGCCGCGGCCGATCGAGGTGAAGGCGATCGACGACTGCACGGTCGAGGGCAGGCAGGCCAGGAACACCATGCCCGCCGCCATGGTCGGCGACAGCACCCCGGCCTTGCTGATGGCGAGGCCCAGGATCGGGAACAGCAGGAAGGTGAAGGCCAGGATCGTCAGGTGCAGCCGCCAGTGGGTGATCCCGGAGATCACCGCCTCGCGCGACAGCTTGGCGCCGTGCAGGAAGAACAGCAGGGCGATGGCGGCCTTGACCACCCAGCCCATGATCACCGCCGCCTGGCCTTGCACCGGCAGGAACGAGGCCAGCACGACCATGCTGACCAGGGCCAGGATGTAGCCGTCGATCTTCAGCTTGGCGAGGAGGGCGGAAACGGGATTGGCCAAGGGGCGACTCTCACAGGGGACGTCGCCCGGTCCGTCCGGGCGATCCGCGGCCGGAAGGGCAAGCCATGGCCGTATAGCGGGTTAGCGCAGCTTGGGTCCTTCGAACAGGTCGAAGGACCCGAAAGCCGGCGTCAGGCGCTGACCAGCAGCGAAAGCTGCTTCTCGGCCTGGTCGTTGCGGCCCTCGGCGATCTCGCGATCGGTCAGGCGCGTGGGGTAGTCGCCGGTGAAGTAGTGGTCGGTGAACTGCGGGGCGGCCGGATCGCGCGGGGCGCAGTCCAGGGCCTCGTACAGGCCTTCCACCGACAGGAAGCCCAGGCTGTCCACTTCCAGGAACTTGGCCATCTCTTCCAGCGACTTGGTGGCCGCCAGCAGCTGTTCGCGCTCGGGCATGTCGATGCCGTAGAAGTCGGGCCACTTGATCGGCGGGCTGGCCGAGCGCAGGTGCACTTCCTTGGCGCCGGCCTCGCGGACCATGCGCACGATCTTCAGCGAGGTGGTGCCGCGCACGATCGAGTCGTCGATCAGGATCACGCGCTTGCCTTCCAGCACGGCGCGGTTGGGGCTGTGCTTCATGCGCACGCCCAGCTCGCGGACGCCCTGGGTCGGCTGGATGAAGGTGCGGCCCACATAGTGGTTGCGGATGATGCCCAGGTCGAAGGGCAGGCCGCTTTCGGCCGCATAGCCGATCGCCGCCGGCACGCCGCTGTCGGGCACCGGCACCACGACGTCGGCCTCGACGCCGGTCTCGATCGCCAGGCGGCGGCCCATGCGCTTGCGCACCTCGTAGACCGAGCGGCCGTTCACCACGCTGTCGGGACGGGCGAAATAGACGTATTCGAACACGCAGGGACGGGCGGCCGGGGCCGCGAACGGACGCAGCGACTTCACGCCGGTGTCGCTGATCACCACCATCTCGCCGTGCTCGACGTCGCGCACGAAGCGGGCGCCGATCATGTCGAGGGCGCAGGTTTCCGAGGCCAGCACCGGCTTGCCGTCGAGGTCGCCCAGAACCAGCGGGCGGATGCCCAGCGGGTCGCGCACGCCGATCATCTTCTTGTTGGTGATGGCCACCAGGGCGTAGCCGCCCTCGATCTGGCCGATGGCGTCGATGAAGCGGTCGACGATGCGGGCCTTACGCGAGCGGGCGATCAGGTGGAGGATCACCTCGCTGTCCGAGGTCGACTGGAAGATCGCGCCTTCCTGCACCAGCCGCTCGCGCAGGGTCAGGAAGTTGGTCAGGTTGCCGTTGTGGGCCAGGGCCAGCCCGCCGGTCTCGAGATCGGCGAACATCGGCTGGACGTTGCGGATGCCGCTGCCGCCGGCGGTGGAATAGCGGGTGTGGCCGATGGCCATGTTGCCCGGCAGGCGCTGGACGAGGTCGGCGCCGGTGAAGGCGTCGCCCACGTGGCCCATGTGGCGTTCGGTGTGGAAGCGCTGGCCGTCGAAGGCGGCGATGCCGCAGGCCTCCTGCCCGCGGTGCTGCAGGGCGTGCAGGCCCAGCGCCGCGATGGCCGAGGCGTCGCGCGCGCCGAACACGCCGAACACGCCGCATTCCAGGCGCAGGGTGTCGTCCTCGGGGTCGCGCCAGGGCATGGACGAGAAGCGATCGGTCGACTGGCCGATAGACGTCATTGCGATTTCTCCACCAGGTCGTCGTGCTTCCGACGCTGGTCCTTATCATAGCCTTCTTCGCCGCGATCGGCGTCGGACGGTTTGTCGCTGGCCCCGTCGCGGACGGCGTCCTCGATGGCGGGGGCCAGCTTGCCGGCAAGTCCGGCGCCCTTCGGGGCGAACACCTTCAGCACCCGGGCGCTGGCGTTGGACAGCGGATAGAAGATCGAGTCCGACACCCAGGCCGGCACGCGGTCGCGCGGCGTGGCCATGTGGAAGACCAGGTTGAAGACGCCCAGCACGACGAGGGCGCGCAGCAGGCCGAAGCCCAGGCCGACCAGGCGGTCGAGCAGGCCCAGGGTTCCGTCGGCGTGCAGGGTCTTGGTCAGCTGGCCGCCCAGCAGGCGCAGGGCGACGAAGGCGACGACGAAGGTGACCAGGATGGCGGCCGCCGTGGCCGCCCAGTCCGGGTCCATGATCTCGCGGAAGAGGGGGCCGGTCACGCGCAGGCCCAAAAGGGCGATGACCGCCGCGACGATGAACGACAGGGCCGAGGTCAGTTCCCGCGAAGCGCCGCGGAAGAAGCCGACGGCGCCGGAAACCAGCAGGATCAGTCCGGCGATGATGTCGAACGGCGTCACGCGTGCGAGCTCCAGATGTCGTTCTCGATTCGGCGGACCGCGTCGGCCAGCCGCGCCGCGCCGGCCACCGGCAGGGCGCCGCCGCCTTCGGGCAGGCCCGACAGCGGTCCCAGCGCGCGGCCGAACCCCAGCTTGGCGGCTTCCTTCAAACGCGACTCCATTCGGCTCACGGGCCGGATCTCGCCGGAGAGGCTGACCTCGCCGAACACCACGCAGTCCTGCGGCAGGGCGACATCAAGGGCCGAGGAGGCCAGAGCGGCCGCCGCCGCGAGGTCGGCGGCGGGTTCGGTGATCCTCAGCCCGCCGGCGACGTTCAGATAGACGTCCTTGTCGCCAAAACCAAGGCCGCAACGCGATTCCAGCACCGCCAGCACCATGGCCAGGCGGCCGGAATCCCATCCGACCACGGCGCGTCTGGGCGTTCCGTAGGCGGAGGGGGCCACCAGGGCCTGGAATTCCACCAGAACCGGGCGCGAGCCCTCGATGCCGGCGAACACCGCGGCCCCGGCCGCCCGCTCGCCGCCCTCGTTGAGGAACAGGGCCGAGGGGTTCTTCACCTCGCGCAGGCCCACGTCGCCCATCTCGAACACGCCGATCTCGTCGGTGGCGCCGAAGCGGTTCTTGGCGCCGCGCAGGATGCGGAACGGATAGCCGCGCTCGCCCTCGAAGCTCAGCACCGCGTCGACCAGGTGCTCGACCACGCGGGGACCGGCGATCTGGCCGTCCTTGGTCACGTGGCCGACCAGCAGGATCGCCACGCCCTTCTGCTTGGCCAGGCGCACCAGTTCGGTGGCGCAGGCGCGCACCTGGGTAACCGTGCCGGGGCCGGCCTCGTGGGCGTCGCTCCACATGGTCTGGATCGAGTCGATGACCACCAGGTCGAACCTGTCGCGCTTCAGTCCGTCGAGGATGTCGCGCAGGCTGCTCTCGGCCGCCAGCTTCACCGGCGCGCCGGCCAGGCCCATGCGGTCGGCGCGGCCGCGGATCTGCTCCACGGCCTCCTCGCCCGAGATGTAGGCGCAGGCCACGCCCCGCGACGAGGCGTTGGCGCAGACCTGCAGCAGCAGGGTCGACTTGCCCACGCCCGGGTCGCCGCCGATCAGGATCGCCGAGCCGGGCACCACGCCGCCGCCGCAGACGCGGTCGAACTCGTCGACGCCGGTCAGGATGCGGGGCGGGGCGGGGGTGTCGCTCTCCAGGCCGGTGAACTGCAGGCCGCGCGAGCGCGTGGCCTTGGTGGTCGACATCGCGCCGGGCGGACGCACGCCGACCTCTTCGACGAGGGTGTTCCAGCTCTGGCAGGCGGGGCATTGCCCGGCCCACTTGGTCTGGACCGCGCCGCAGGACTGGCAGGCGTAGGCGGCGCTGTCGCGGGCCATGGGGTCTCCTGATTCTCGGATGATGGGAGACTACAGGCTGTCGCGGGCCTGCGCCAAAGCCGGACGCAGGCGAAAGGGGCGTCAGGCCTCGCCCAGCACCACCCGGCGGGCCCGGCCGGCCAGGCGGACCAGAAGTTCATAGGAGGTGGTGCCCGCCGCGGCGGCCGCATCGTCGATCGGCAGGTTGGGGCCGAACAGCTCGACCATCGCGCCGGGGCGGGCCGCGTCGCAGTCGGTGATCTCGATCGCGATCAGATCCATCGACACCCGGCCGAGGATCCGACGGCGCGCGCCGTCGAACCACGCCTGGCCGGCCGGGCTGGTCGAGCGCAGCACGCCGTCGGCGTAGCCGCAGGCCAGGATCGCAACGCGGGTGGTCTCGGTCGCCGTGAAGGCCGCGCCGTAGCCGATCGACTCGCCGCGCGGCACGACCCGCACCTGCAGGATCGGCGCTTCCAGGGTCGCCACGGCCTTGATCCGCTCGTCGGCCGCGTCGCGCGGACCGCCGCCGTAGAGGGCGATGCCGGGCCGGCACTGGTCGAAGCGATAGGCCTCGCCCAGGAAGATCCCGGCCGAGTTGGCCAGGCTCCGGCGCGCGTTCGGGAACAGGGCGGCCGCGTCGGTGAAGCGGGTCAGCTGGCGGCCGTTCAGCGGATGCTCGGGCTCGCCGCCGCAGGCCAGGTGGCTGATCACCAGCGAGACGTTCAGATGCTTCAGCCGGTCCATCGAGGCCGTCAGCACGGCGGCTTCCTCGTGGCGCAGGCCCAGGCGGTTCATGCCGGTGTCGATATGGACGGCGGCTTCCAGCACGCCCTTGCCGGCCTGGCTGTTCCAGGCCTCGATCTGCGGCAGGCTGTTGAGCACCGGGATCAGTCCGGCCTGGACCAGGGTGGGGCCCGAGCCCGGCGTCGCGCCGTCCAGCACGTGGATCTTCGCCTCGCGCTCGCCCAGCGCCTTGCGCAGCGCTACGCCTTCCGACAGGCGCGCCACATAGAAGGCCCGCGCCCCTTCGTCCCACAGGCGGCGCGCCACCAGCCCGGCGCCCAGGCCGTAGCCGTCGGCCTTCACCGCGGGCGCGAGCTCGGTCCCGCCGGCTTGCGCCTTCAGCGTGGCGTAGTTCGCCGCGAGGGCGTCGAGGTCGAGGGTCAGGCGGGCTTCGGTCACGGTGGGGAGGTAGCCGACCCGGGCCGTCAAGGCCAGTGCAGATCCCGTGGAGACGGCGCCTAGCGCGTCGCCAGGAACTGCGTCACCAGGGCCTCGACGCCGCTGGCGACGATCTGCACGCCGATGCACATCAGCAGGAACGCCATCAGCCGCGACATCACCCGCGCGCCGTTGACGCCCAGCAGCGACAGCACCCGGTCCGACGCGCGGTAGAAGCCCCAGACCATCAGGGCGATGACCGCCACCGCCAGGCTCGCGCCCAGGAAGAACGGCGCCACCGAATGGCCCTCGGCGGGGCGCTGCGAGGAGAGGGCGATGGCCACCGAGATCGCGCCGGGGCCGGTCGTGAACGGCATGGTCAGCGGGAAGAACGCCATGTCCTCGGCCCGGGCCTTGGCGGGCGAGGCGGCCTGGTCGGCCTTGCGCTCCTCGTGCTCCTCGGGCGCCATCAGCAGCGCCCAGGCGCGGATGGCCACCACCAGGCCGCCCGCGACGCGCAGCGCGCCCAGGCTGACCCCGAAGAAGTTCAGCACGTAGCCGCCCAGCAGCAGCGAGCCCAGCAGGATGGCGAAGGCGTAGAGCGCGATGGTCGGCGCCAGGCGCCTGCGCGTCTCGGCCGGATGGTCGGCCAGCATCTGGTGGAAGATCAGCGCCGCCCCGACCGGATTGACGATCGAGAACAGGGCCGGGAAAGCCAGCAGGAACGCCCCGACGAAGGTCGAGACGGGCAGGGGGCTGAAGTCCATTGCGGGCGGTTCTCCGGATTCGCGCGCCGAGCCTGGCCCGGCGCGCGTTCGGAGGAAACGCTATTCGTCGCTGCCGCTGCGCATCTGGTGGAAATAGTGGTCGCGGGCCAGGTTGCCGAAGCGGGTCGTGTCGCTGTTGAACGACAGGCGCACCGTGCCGATGGGACCGTGACGCTGCTTGGCGATGATGACCTCGGCCAGGCCCTGCAGCTTGTCCATTTCCTCTTGCCAGGTCAGGTGCTCGGGCGTGCCTTCGCGCGGCTCGGCCCGGCCGACGTAATAGCTTTCGCGGAACACGAACCACACCATGTCGGCGTCCTGCTCGATCGAGCCGGATTCACGAAGGTCGGAAAGCTGCGGGCGCTTGTCCTCGCGGCTTTCGACCTGACGCGACAGCTGCGACAGGGCGATGACCGGGCAGGCCAGTTCCTTGGCCAGGGCCTTGAGACCCATGGTGATCTGCGAGACTTCCTGCACGCGGCTGGCGTTGGAGCCGAGGTCCGAGCCGGTCACCAGCTGCAGGTAGTCGACCACGATCAGGTCCAGGCCCACCTGGCGCTTCAGGCGACGGGCCCGGGCTGTCAGCTTGGCGATCGAGATGCCGCCGGTGGCGTCGATGTAGAGCGGGGCTTCCTGCAGCTCCATGGCCGCGTCGCGCACCCGGCCGAATTCCGAGGCGTCGATCTCGCCCTTGCGGAGCTTGTCGCCCGACACGCCTGAAGCGTCGGCCAGCATACGCAGGGCCAGCTGCTCGGCGCTCATTTCCAGCGAGTAGAAGGCCACCACGCCGCCGCTGACGGTCTTGCGGCTGCCGTCGGGCTGGGGCTCCCAGGCGTACTTCTTGGCGATGTTGAAGGCGATGTTGGTCGCCAGCGCGGTCTTGCCCATCGACGGGCGGCCGGCCAGCACGATCAAGTCGGACGGGTGCAGGCCGCCGATCTTCTGGTCGAGGTCGATCAGGTCCGACGAGATGCCCGACATGCCGCCTTCGCGGCTGTAGGCCTCGGCGGTCATCTCGACGGCGCCGCGCAGGGCGTCGCCGAAGCTGACGAAGCCCGAGCTGGCGGTGCCGCTTTCGGCCAGGGTGTAGAGTTGCTGTTCTGCCGCCTCGATCTGGTCGCGGGCCGGGCGCTTCTCGTCGCCGTGGCCGTGGGCGGCCGAGGCGATCTCGCCGCCGATGCGGATCAGGTCGCGGCGCAGGGCCAGGTCGAACACCGCCCGGGCGTAGTCGCCGACATTGGCGGCCGGCGGCGCGCGGTCCACGAGGTCGGCCAGGTAGCGGATGCCGCCCAGCTCCTCGAAGGCCGGGTCGCGCTTGAACTCGTCGGCCAGCAGGATCGGCTCGGCCAGCTGGCCCTTGCGGATGTGGGTCTCGATGGACTGGAAGAGGCGCTGGTGGAACGGCTCGTAGAAGTGCCGTCCCTGCAGGCTGTCGGTCAGCCGCTCGTAGGCCGAGTTGTCGTACAGCAGCACGCCCAGCAGCGCCTGTTCGGCTTCCAGGTTGTGCGGCGCGACGGCGATCGGAGGAGAGTCCGGCGCCGGCGGGCGCAGGTCGAGGGCAGGAACGAGAGACATCGTCATAAGTTAACGCGATCGCCGTCCGGGCGCTCGGAAGAGCATGATGAACGGCGAAGATGAACGGGGATGTTCTGTGTATATCTCTGTTGAACGACAAAACGGGACGTAGCGTCAGCCACGTCCCGTTTCGAGGCTTACCCTAGGTCAGGTCACCAGTTGTAGCTGACCCGGGTGTAGAGGAAGCGGCCGTTGAAGCCGAACGGCGAGTAGTTGGGGAAGCCGACCACGCCGCTGGTGCTGTTGACCGCCGCCGGGGTGCGGTTGGGATACTCGTCGAACAGGTTGTTGGCGCCGACGGCCCAGGTCAGCTTCTCGCCGAAGGTGCGGCGGGCTTCCAGGTCGATCACCGCCTTGCGGCCGGTCCAGTAGTCGAGCGAGGCCGTGGCGTTGGGCTGCAGCACGCTGCCGTAGCCGGTCAGCTTCAGCGTCGCGCCCCAGGGGCCGTTGCTCCAGTCGCCGCTGGCGACGAACTTGGTGCGCGGCGTGCCCTTCTCGAAGGTCAGGACGTTGACCCGGCCGAACAGGGTCGGCGGGACGGGCAGGGACGACAGGGTGTTGGTCGTCGGCAGGCGGGTGACCTCGGTCTCGTTGTAGTTGCCCGCCAGGGTCAGGTCGAAGCGGCCGGCTTCGGCCGCGTCCAGGCGATAGCGCACCACCACGTCGACGCCCTTGGTGGTGGTGTCGACGCCGTTGATGAAGAACCGCGCCGTGGTCACGCCGTACGGGGCCAGCAGGGCGTAGATCGCCTGCTGGGTCGCCGTGCCGGTCGCGCTGCCCTGGATGTTCTCCGAAAGCACGATGCGGTTGTCGATGTCGATCTGGTAGGCGTCGACCGTCACCTCGAACGGGCCGCGGTGATAGACGAGGCCCAGCGAGTAGTTGGTGCTTTCTTCCGGCTCGAGGGCCTTGGCGCCCAGCACCTGCGACACGGCGCTGGTGGCCGGGAAGGTGCCGACCTCGGTCGCCACGCCGCTGATGATGTTGGTCGAGGTGGCGGTGAAGTACTGCTGCTGCAGGGCCGGAGCGCGGAAGCCGGTCGACACCGCGCCGCGCAGGGCGAAGCCGTCGGTGAAGTCGTAGCGGGCCGCGATCTTGCCGGTCGTGGTCGAGCCGAAGTCGGAATAGTCCTCGAAGCGGGCGGCCACGTCGACGTCCAGCTTGTCGGTGATCTGGCTGTCGAGGTCGACATAGAGGCTGTAGTTGTCGCGCGTGACGTCGACCTCGTTGCTCGGACGGAAGCCCGGGAAGCCCTGGGCGCCGGCCGCCAGGCCGTTGTAGCCGCCGTTGGCCCACGAGGCGGTCTCGCCGGCGACGATCTCGTAGCCTTCCTTGCGGTACTCCGCGCCGAAGGCCAGGGTCGAGGGCTGGGCGAAGGCGGCGATCTCCAGCGGACGGGTGATGTCCAGCGAGGCCACCGTCTGCCGGTACTTCATCGAGCCGGCGTAGAACGAGGTCGGCGAGGTCGGGCCGTACGAGGCGTTCAGGCTGTCCTTCACGCCGTAGTCGATGTCGTTCTCGCCGTAGGTGATGCTGGCGTCGATCGTGTAGGCGCCAAGCTCGCCCTTGGTCCCGAAGGCGAAGTTGTAGTCGTCGATGTCGGTGGTGATCTTCGGCAGGAAGCCGTTCGGATAGATCGAGGCGATGTTGTTGGCGTTGTTGGCCAGGCGCGGGAAGGCCGCGCTCTCGCCCTCGCGCTTCTGGTATCCGGCCCAGCCGTACAGGCTCCAGGTCTCGTTCAGGGGCAGGCCGGCGTTGGCGAAGATGGACTTGCTCTCGACCTCGGCGTCGCCGTAGCGGCCGGTCACCTTGCCCGGCGAGATCGCTGAGGACAGGTCGGAGCGGTTGGTCGGGTTGCGCTTGGACCAGTCGCCGGTGACCGTCAGGAAGCCGTCGCCCGGCAGGGTGAAGCCCTGCCAGATCGAGGCGGTGTAGGTCACGCCGTCGTGGGCCTTGCGGCCGTCGGTGTCGCGGGCGGTCTTCACCTCGGTGTCGTAGAGGCCGTAGCTGGCCGTGGCGCCGCCGCCGCTGCGGGCTTCGCGCAGGCGCAGGTTGACGACGCCGGCGATGGCGTCCGAGCCGTACTGGGCCGCGGCGCCTTCGCGCAGGATCTCGACGCGGTCGAGGGCGGCGGTCGGAATGGTGTTGAGGTCGAAGGCGGCCGAGCCGCGGCCGACCGCGCCGTTGATGTTGACCAGGGCGGCGGCGTGGCCGCGCTTGCCGTTCAGCAGCACCAGGGTCTGGTCGGGCGCCAGGCCGCGCAGCGTCGCCGGGCGCACCGAGTCGGTGCCGTCCACGGCCGAGGGGCGCGGGAAGTTCAGCGACGGGGCCAGGGTCGACAGCGCCTGGGCCAGCTCGGTCGAGCCCTGGCGGGTCAGGGCCTTGCTGTCGACGACGTCGACCGGCGAGACGGTGTCGAGGCGCGAGCGGCCGGCGGTGCGGGTGCCGGTGACGACCAGTTCCTCGACCGTGGTCTGGTCGGCGGCTTCCTGGGCGTGGGCGACGGCGGCGAAGGCCGACACCGAGGCGGCGGCGAGCAGGACGGATTTGATACGCATGAGATAACCCCTCTCGAACTCTGTCGGTCGGGGTCGCGTTGACGCGGCTCTTGTGTCCGACAGGTGGCTAGACGGGGCGAACTTGGTTGAAGGAAGCGGCGCCTGCAATCTGAGCAATTCTAGCCTTCGACGCAGAAAAAAACGGCGCGGATTGCTCCGCGCCGTTTTCATTCTTCTGCGAAGGTCCTGACGGATCAGGCTTCGTAGTCGCCTTCTTGCGAACCGGCGCCGCCTTCCAGGAGGTCCTGGGCGGCTTCGGCGTCGGCCAGGCGCTCTTCCTCGAACTGCGAGGCGATGACGTTTTCGCCGCGCGCTTGGCGATCGGCTTCGTCTTGGCTGCGCGCGATGTTGAGGGTGACCGTGACGGTCACTTCAGCGTGCAGCTTCACCTTCACTTCGTGGACGCCGAGCGTCTTGATCGGCTTGTCCAGCACGATCATCGAGCGGTCGACCTTGCCGCCTTCGGCCTTGATGGCGTCGGCGACGTCGCGGCCCGCGACCGAACCGTACAGCTGGCCGCTTTCGCCGGCCTGACGGATCAGGACGTACTGCGTGCCGTCCAGAGCGTCGCCGGACTTGCCGGCGGCTTCACGGTTGCGGACGTTGCGCGCTTCGATTTCGGAGCGCTGGACTTCGAAGGCCTTCAGGTTCGCCGCGTTGGCGCGGAGAGCCTTGTGACGCGGCAGCAGGAAGTTACGGGCGAAGCCGTCCTTCACGGTGACGACGTCGCCCAGGACGCCCTTGCCTTCGACTCGTTCGAGCAGGATCACTTTCATCGTGGCGTCTCCCTTACTTCACGACGTAGGGGAGCAGAGCCAGGAAGCGGGCGCGCTTGATGGCCTTGGCCAGTTCGCGTTGCTTCTTGGCCGACACCGCGGTGATGCGCGACGGCACGATCTTGCCGCGTTCGGAAACGTAACGCTGCAGCAGCTTCACGTCCTTGTAGTCGATCTTCGGCGCGTTGGCGCCCGAGAACGGGCACACCTTGCGGCGACGGAAGAACGGGCGGCGGGCGCCGCCGGCGGCGGCCGGAGCCGCGGCTTCGGGAGCAGTCGTATCGGTCATGATCTATTTCTCCCTTACGCTTGCGGCGCGAAGTCTTCGCGCGAACGCTCGGGACGATCCGAACGCTCGGGACGATCGCTACGCTCGCGGTCGCGACGGGCCAGAACCGGCGACAGTTCCAGGTCCAGCTCTTCCACGCGGATGGTCATGAAGCGCAGCACGTCTTCGTTGATCGACAGCTGGCGTTCCATTTCCTTCACCGCCGGCGCCGGGGCGTCGATGGCGAGCAGGGAATAGTGGCCCTTGCGGTTCTTCTTGATGCGGTAGGTGAGGTTACGCAGACCCCAGTATTCGATCTTGGCGATGTGACCACCACCTTCTTCGATCAGGGTCTTGATTTGCTCGTTGAGAGCTTCGGCCTGTTGCGGCGAGATGTCCTGCCGCGCGATGACCACGTGTTCGTAGAACGACATAGTTTTCCTTCTTCCGCTGTGGAAGGCGGCGCGGCCGGCGGCGGAAGTCCGGCGGCCACGATGGATCCTGTGCGACGAGCGGGATAATCCCGGCCCCGTGAAGGGTTCGCGCAAGACCGCCTTCCGTGAGAGCGCGCGCTATTACAGGAAACGGGGCCCGGAGGCAAGGCGAGGATTGGGCTTGCCTATCGCGAAGCGTTACGCTCACTGGCGCTGGCGTATCGGGGAGTTGCAATCATGAAGCGCGCCGCCGCGGCCTTCGCCGCCCTTTTGTTCGTCGCCGGGTTCGCCGGGCAGGCCGCCGCCGCGCCGTCGCAGCGCAACCTCGAGCTGGCTCACCGCTACATCGAGGCGATCGGCATGAAGAAGAACTTCGCGCCGATGCTCGACAATATGATGGGCGCGCTGCTCGAGCAGCAGATGGCGTCCTTCGAGGGCGACAGCGAGACCCGGGCCCTGGTGCTGAAGGCCATGCGCGAATCTCTCTCCGAAACCATGGAGGAGGGCATGCTCGCCCGGCTGATGGGCGCGCTCGAGCCGGTGATGGCCGAGCAGTTCACCGAGCAGGAGCTGCAGGCGATGGTCGATTTCTACGAGAGCCCGGTGGGCCGTTCGATCACCGCCAAGATGCCGGAATTCGGCACGACCTCCGGCGCGGCGGTGGCCAAGGTCATGCCCGAAATGCAGGCGGAGTTGATCCGGCGCCTGCGGGAAAAGCTCGCCGGGCTGAATCTCAAGTCGAAATAGGCTTTCTCTACGGAAGTCAGCTTGTCGTTAAGGGCTGGGGTGTTTAGGGAAGGGTCATGCGGGGCAGCATCCTCAAGAGCCTGATCGTCGGCGGCGCGTTCGCGCTTTCGATGTCGGCCGCCCCGACCTTCGCCCAGGCCCTGCTGAAGAAGCCCGATCTGTCGGTGTCGTCCAACGACGGCCGGTTCACGGGCTATTCGGCCGCGCTGCCGATGGATCTGTCGACCGACGCCGAGCGGGTCGACTTCACCGCCAAGGTGGCCGGCAACATCGAGCAGCCCACCTACGACGTGAACCTGAACCTCACGGCCAAGGCCGAGGAGGGGCCCAGCACCCACGCCATGGCCCTGGGCGCGTCGCTCAACAAGCGCGAGGCGGGCTTCCGCTCGTCGATGTCGCGCCTGTTCGGCTTCGGCGACCTGCCCAAGTCGAACTATGTCAGCCTGTCGGTCGACATGAACGCCACGCGTTCGATGATCGTCCCGGCCGCCATCCCGCTGGCCCGCGCCAACCTGCGCTCGGCCCTGACGCTGGACGGCCGCCAGGTCGCCGCCATCGGCTTCGGCGGCGGCAGCATGGGCGACGAGGGCGTCGACTTCAGCCTGATCCGCCCGTTCGACATTCCGGCCGAGTTCTCGGTCAGCGTCCGGGCCGAGGACGAGCGCCTGCAGGACGGCCGGTTCATGGTCAAGCTGGTCAAGGCCAACTGGTAGTCTCCGGCGCATTCGCGCCGCTTTCCTGACAATTCGATCCGCGCCGCCCGCCGTCGTGTCCGACCTTCGGGCGCCGGCGAGGGCGGGTTTGCGCCCGGCTGCCGGTCTTTCCCTCTTGAGCGCTCCACCAGAGGGGGAGTGCGAGCTTTGCGAAAATCGGTTCTCTGCGGCGCGGCCGCTGTCGGCGCCATGCTGGCCGGGGCGAGCCCGGTCCTGGCCCAGGAGTCTTCGTCGACGGTCGAGGACCTGGTCGTCACCGCCCAGCGGCGCGAGCAGAAGCTGCAGGACGCGCCCGTCGCGGTCAGCGCCTTCGGGGCCAAGGCGCTGGACCAGTTGCAGATCACCAAGGTCGAGACCCTGGGCGCGGCCGTGCCCAGCCTCTACGTCTCGCAGATCAGCGCCTCGCCCTCGACCATCCAGGTCGCCCTGCGCGGCGCGCTGGACCAGACCGGCGGGATGATCACGTCCGAGCCGCCGGTCGGCATCTATGTCGACGACGTCTACCAGGCCCGCCTGTCGGTCGCGAACCTCGACCTGGCCGACGTCACGCGGGTCGAGGTGCTGCGTGGGCCGCAGGGCACGCTCTACGGCCGCAACTCGATGACCGGCGCGCTTAAGTACGTCACCCGCCAGCCCGGCGACGCGGCCGGCGGCTCGCTGGAGGCCTCGTGGGGCGACTACGGCCTGCAGCGCTATAAAGGCAGCGCGGGCGGTGCGATCACCGACCATGTCGGCGTCGCGGCCTCGGCCCTGTTCTCCGAACGCGACGGCTGGCAGCTGAACACCGCCCTGAACAAGCGCGTCGGCGCGCGCCGCGACGCCGGCGTCCGCCTGGCGCTGGGCCTGGTCGACACCGGCCCGCTCAGCGCCACGGTCTCGGCCGCCTACGCCCGCACCGACACCGACGGCCAGCACTTCTCGCCGCTGGATCCGGTCACGCTGAAGCCCCTGGCCGGCGGCGAGTTCGGCTCCACCCGCTCGCCGATCGGCACGGACACCAAGACCGAACAGAAGAGCATCGCCCTCCACCTCGGCTACGACCTGGGCGCGGTGCGGCTGAAGTCGATCACCGCCTACCAGCGGCTCGACGACCGCTGGACGCTCGACTTCTCGGGCGGCCTGGTGGCCGGCGCCGGCCTCGTCGCCGGCTTCCTGCGCGGCAGCCAGACAGGGCAGGAGCAGACCAGCCAGGAATTCCAGGCCCTGGGCGAGGCCTTCGACGGCCGGCTGCAATGGATCGGCGGCCTGTTCTGGTTCAAGGAGACCGGAACCCAGACGCTGTCCGACACCATCGGCGCGGGCATCTACGGCTCATACGCCGTGCCGCTGCTGCCGACGACGATCCACGCCTCGTCGGAAAGCGCGGCCGCCTACGGCCAGCTGGAATGGCGCTTCACCGAGCGTCTGAAGGGCTCGGCCGGCCTGCGCTGGACCCGGGACGAAAAATCGATCGCCGGCACGATCCAGAACGGCATGGCCGCCTATCCGGCCGGCCTGACCAGCCGCTCCAACCAAGGCGAGTGGAAGGTCTGGACCCCGAAGTTCAATCTTCAGTACGACGTTTCCGACGACGTCATGGTCTACGGCACGATCGCCAGGGGCTACCGCGCCGGCGGCTTCGTGGCCCTGTCGATCGCCGAGCCGTCGATCTTCACCAAGGCCTACGATCCCGAGACCGTCTGGTCCTACGAAGCCGGCGCCAAGATCGAGGCCTTCGAGCGCCGCGCCCGCCTGAACCTCGCCGCCTATGTCGAGCAGTTGAAGGACCTGCAGCAGAACGTCATCAGCAACGGCTCGATCCTGACCCAGAACGCCGCCGAGGCCCGCATCGCCGGGCTGGAGGTCGAGGCGGCCGCCACGCCGGTGAAGGGGCTCGACCTCTTCGTCTCGCTGGCCCTGACCGACGCCGAGTACGAGAAGCTCGATCCCTCGACCGCCGCCGCCCAGGCCGGCGCCAAGACCCTGCCGCTGATCTCGAAGGTCCAGGCCCAGGTCGGCGGAAGCTGGCGCGTCGAACCGGACATGCTGAAGGGCGGGGCGATCATCGTCTCGGCCGACTACAGCCACCGCGGCCCGCGCTACGCCGAGGCGACCAACGCCGAAGCGGGGAGGATAGGCGCGGTCGACCGCGTCAATGCGGGCGTCGCCTGGGAAACGCCCTCGGCGGCCTGGCGGGTGTTCGTGCAGGGCCGCAACGTCTTCGACGCCAAGGACTACGTCTCGGGCGCGGTCTTCATCCCGGGCCTGATCGTCTATCGCCTGGCCGACGAGCCGGCGATGTGGAGCGCCGGCGTGAAGGTGAAGTTCTAAAGAGCGATCCGGGCCGGTCCTCCGTGACCGGCCCGTTTCCACGGCGCATCGACCGGATGGAGCGGCGCCTTCCGAAGGCAAGGCTCACTCCAAAGGTTCAGAGAGGCGGCGTCGGGCGTCCCTACTTCTTCTTCTTGTAGGCCTTCACCGCGTCCATGGTCTGGGTCACGTGGCCCTGGAAGTTCAGGTCGCTGTAGGTGAGCAGGATCTTGCCGTCGGGGGCGATCACGTACGAGGTGCGGTTGGACAGGTTGTCCTTCAGCGGCAGCTTGACGTCGTAGTCCTTGATCAGGGCCGGGCTGGCGGCGGCCACCGCGAACTTGTCGCGGCAGTGTTCCTTGGAGAACTCCTTGATCCGCTCGACATTGCCGCCGGTGACGCCGATCACCGTCGCGCCCAGCTTCTCGAACTCGGGCGTGGCCTCGGCGAACTCGTGCGCCTCAGCGGTGCAGCCCGAGGTGTAGGCGGCCGGGAAGAAGTACAGCACCACGGGGCCCTTCTTCAGCGCCTTGCTCAGCTTGAACTCGAAGTCCTTGCCGGCGAGAGCGGCCGGGGCGGTGAAGTCGGGGGCCTTGTCGCCGGGCTTCAGCGCCGCCAGGGCGGGGACGGCGGCCAGCAGGCCGAGGGCCGCCAGCGGAGCGGCGAGGGCGAGGCGTTTCATCTTGGCGACTCCTGCGAGGAGGGGGAGGGCGCGGCGCGTGCGACGCCGATCGGCGAGCAATGTGAACATGCCCCAACGGAAAGCAAGCACAGGCAAAACGCCGGTCCGTCTTGCTCAGGCCCCGCGTTTCCCCTAACCCTCCGCGCCCAAGACATTGAATCCAAGAGGAGCGGGCCGCATGAGCATCGCCTTCATCTTCCCGGGGCAGGGCAGCCAATCGGTCGGCATGGGCGTCGAGCTGGCGGAGGCCTTCGCGTCCGCCCGCGAGGTGTTCCAGGAAGTCGACGACGCGCTGGGCCAGAAGCTGTCGCAGCTGATGCGCGAAGGCCCCGAGGGCGACCTGACCCTGACCGAGAACGCCCAGCCGGCCCTGATGGCCGTCAGCCTGGCCGTCACCCGCACCCTGGAAAAGGAGTTCGGGATCGGCATCGAGCGCGCCGCCTTCGTGGCCGGTCACAGCCTCGGCGAATACTCGGCCCTGGCCGCCGCCGGCGCCATCAGCCTGTCCGACACCGCCCGCCTGCTGAAGCTGCGCGGCCAGGCCATGCAGCGCGCCGTGCCGGTGGGCGAGGGCGCCATGGCCTCGCTGATCGGCCCCAAGACCGATCTGGCCTTGGCGGAAGCCGCCGCCGCCGCCGGTTCGGAGGTCGGCGTCTGCGTCGTGGCCAACGACAACAACAACGGCAACGTCGTGATCTCCGGCGCCAAGGCCGCCGTCGACAAGGCCATCGAGAAGGCCAAGGAGCTGGGCGCCCGCGCCATTCCGCTGAACGTCTCGGCCCCGTTCCACTGCCCGCTGATGCAGCCGGCCGCCGACGAGATGGCCGCGGCCCTGGCCACGACCGCCATCCTGGCGCCCAAGGCCCCGCTGCTGGCCAACGTCACCGCCGCCCCGGTCCACGACCCGGACGTCATCCGCAAGCTGCTGGTCGAGCAGGTCACCGGCCGCGTCCGCTGGCGCGAGAGCATGACCTGGCTGGCCGGCGAGGGCGGCGTCACCCGCTTCGCCGAAGCCGGCGCCGGCAAGGTGCTGTCGGGCATGGCCAAGCGCATCGCCCCGGACAGCGAGGCCACCCCGCTGAACACACCGGCCGACCTCGAAGCCTTCGCCCAGTCGCTCTGAGCGGGGCGATTTGATCTTTCGCCTTGCCGCGTCCTCGCCCTTCGACAAGCTCAGGGTGAGGACGTCGGGCGCGGCGATCCGTTCGAGAACCTCATCCTGAGCTTGTCGAAGGACGAGGTTCTCGCTCACCTTTCCTCCGAACGGAGAACCTGAATGTTTGATCTGACCGGCAAGACCGCCCTCGTCACCGGCGCGACCGGCGGCATCGGCGGCGCCATCGCCCGGGCCCTGCACGGCCAGGGCGCCCACGTCGTGCTCTCGGGCACCCGCGAATCGGCTCTGACCGAGCTGAAGAACGAGCTGGGCGAGCGCGCCTCGTTCGTCGTGGCGAATCTGTCCGACGCCGAGCAGGTGGACGGCCTGGTCGCCAAGGCCGAGGAAGCCGCCGGCGCCCCGCTGGACATCGTGATCGCCAACGCCGGGATCACCCGCGACGGCCTGATCGTGCGCATGAAGGACGAGGACTGGGACACCGTCATCAAGGTGAACCTGGAAGGCTATTTCCGCCTCGCCCGGGCCGCCGCCAAGGGCATGATGAAGCGCCGCGCGGGCCGCATCATCGGCATCACCTCGGTCGTCGGCGTCACCGGCAACCCCGGCCAGACCAACTACGCGGCCTCCAAGGCCGGAATGATCGGGTTTTCCAAGGCCTTGGCCCAGGAGCTAGCCAGCCGCGGCGTGACCGTCAACTGCGTCGCCCCCGGCTTCATCGCCAGCCCGATGACCGACGCCCTGAACGACGCCCAGAAGGCCGGCATCCTGTCGACCATCCCGGCCGGAAAGCTGGGCGAGGGGAGCGATATCGCCGCCGCCTGCGTTTATCTGGCGAGCGATCAAGGTGGTTACGTCACCGGTCAGACCTTGCACGTCAACGGCGGCATGGCCATGATCTAAGGCGAACGCCGCCTAGGGCCGTAATGGCTCCGCTTCTTCGCGGCTGACCCGCTGGTCACCCGAAAAGGAACGTGATAGGCGGTGACCCGACATCTCGCGGACGGTGAACGGTTTCCAAACCGGCTGCGGGACAAACAGATTTCAAAACGAGGGACTAACAGAATGTCCGACATTCTCGAGCGCGTGCGTAAGATCGTCATCGAACACCTGGATGCCGATCCCGAGAAGGTCACCGAGAAGGCTAGCTTCATCGACGACCTGGGCGCCGACAGCCTCGACAACGTTGAGCTGGTGATGGCGTTCGAAGAAGAATTCGACATCGAAATTCCGGACGACGCCGCCGAGCACATCCAGACGGTTGGCGACGCCGTGAAGTTCATCACGGAAAAGACCGGCGCCTAAGGGCGTCGGGTTCGTACCCTCGCGGAACGAACAGTAGACTATCAGGCCGCCGCGCAGCACGGGCTCTTGCCATCGTGCGCGCGGCGGTTTTCGTATGTGGCCAAGATTCGCGCCGCAACCGGCCGCAGGGCTTTCGCCTTTGGTTCGGTGTCGGCGCGTCGGAAGGTTGGGAGCAATCCATGCGTAGAGTCGTCGTCACCGGGCTGGGCCTGCTGACTCCTCTGGGCCAGGGCGTCGAAGTGTCCTGGAAGAACATCGTGGCCGGCAAGTCCGGCGCGGGCCGCATCACCGCTTTCGATCCGACCGACTATGCCTGCCAGGTCGCCTGCGAGGTGCCGCGGGTCGATGGTCGCGGCGGCGGCGGTCCGGACGTCGAGGGTTCGTTCGACCCCGACAAGACCATGAGCCCGCGCGACCAGAAGCGCGTCGACGACTTCATCCTCTACGGCATCGCCGCCGCGGACGAAGCCGTGAAGGATTCGGGCTGGGTGCCGGAAACCGACGAGCAGAAGTGGCGCACGGGCGTCATCCTGGGCTCGGGCATCGGCGGCCTGTCGACGATCGCCGACACCGCGCTCGAGCTGGAAGCCAAGGGCCCGCGCCGCGTCAGCCCGTTCTTCATCTCCTCGGCCCTGATCAACCTGATCTCGGGCCAGGTCTCCATCAAGTACGGCTTCAAGGGCCCGAACCACGCGGTCGTGACGGCCTGCGCCACCGGCGCCCACGCCATCGGCGACGCCGCCCGCCTGATCAAGTACGGCGACGCCGACGTGATGATCGCCGGCGGCGCGGAAGCGGCCGTCTGCAAGATCGGCATCGCCGGCTTCATCGCCTGCCGCGCCGTGGCCACCGCCTTCAACGAAACCCCGGAAAAGGCCTCGCGTCCCTACGACAAGGACCGTGACGGCTTCGTCATGGGCGAGGGCGCCGGCGTCGTGGTTCTGGAAGAGTACGAGCACGCCAAGGCGCGCGGCGCCAAGATCTACGCCGAAGTCGTCGGCTACGGCCTGTCGGGCGACGCCTATCACATCACCGCCCCGGCCGAAGACGGCGAAGGCGGCGGTCGCGCCCTGGCGGCGGCGGTCAAGGACGCGGGCCTCCAGCCCTCGGACATCGACTACATCAACGCCCACGGCACCTCGACCATGGCCGACGGCCTGGAGGCCGGCGCCGTGGCCCGCTTCCTGGGCGATCACGCCAAGAACGTGGTGATGTCGTCGACCAAGTCGATGACCGGCCACCTGCTGGGCGCGGCCGGCGCGATCGAGTCGATCTTCTCGATCCTGGCCATCCGCGACCAGATCTGCCCGCCGACCATCAACCTCGACAATCCCGACGTCGACGTGCCGATGAACCTGGCGCCCAACAAGGCCGTGCCGAAGAAGATCGACGTGGCCGTCTCCAACAGCTTCGGCTTCGGCGGCACCAACGCCTCCGTCGTGTTCCGTAAAGTCTCGTGAGCCAAGTCTCGTGAGCAAGCCGCCGCGTCCGCAGAAGAAGGCTCCGGCGCCCAAGCGGGCGTCGAGCGCCCGCAAGCGGGAAACCGCGTCCCTGGGACGCCGCCTGGCCGCCATGGCCGGCGGCGGCCTGGTGGTCGCCGCGGTCGCGGCCCTCGTCGTCGCCGGCGGGGCGGTGTTCGTCTATGGCGGACCCGGCCCCAAGGCCAAGAACGGCGAATACACCTCGGTGGTCCTGCGCCGCGGCGCCAGCGTCTCTGAGATCGCCGGCGCTCTGGAAGCGGGCGGGGCGATCCGTTCGTCCTCGCTGTTCCTGACCGCCGCCCAGATCACCGGCGCGGCCCGCAAGCTGAAGGCCGGCGAATATGAATTCCCGTCCGGCGCCTCGCTGTCGACCGTGCTGGCCATGGTCCGCGACGGCAAGGTGGTCCGCCACCAGGTGACCATCCCCGAGGGCATGACCTCGGACATGGTCGTCGAGATTCTCCAGCGCTCCGACGTGCTGGTCGGCGACGTGCCGACCCCGCCCGAAGGCGCCGTTCTGCCCGAGACCTACCAGGTCGAGCGCGGCGAAGAGCGCGCCGCCGTCCTCCAGCGCATGATGGACGACCGCGACAAGGTGCTGAACGCCCTCTGGGCCGAGCGTCAATCGGGCCTGCCGTTCCAGACCAAGGACGAGGCCGTGACCCTGGCCTCGATCGTCGAGAAGGAGACGGGCCTGGCCAGCGAGCGTCCGCGCGTCGCGGCACTGTTCATCAACCGCCTGCGCCTGGGCATGCGGCTCGACACCGACCCGACCGTGATCTACGGCATCACCCGCGGCCGTCCGCTGGGCCGGGGCCTGCGCCGGTCGGAACTGGACACGTTCACGCCCTACAACACCTACAAGATCCCCGGCCTGCCGCCGACGCCGATCGCCAATCCGGGCCGCGCGGCCCTGGCGGCGGTGCTGAACCCGCCCAAGACCGACGAGCTCTATTTCGTCGCCGACGGCACCGGCGGCCACGTCTTCGCCAGGACCTACGAAGAGCACGAGCGCAACGTCGCCCAGTGGCGGCGCATCGAGCGCGAGGCCAAGGCCGCCGCTCCGGCGCCCACCCCGCTGGCGGGAGGCTGAGGCCATGGCGCTGTCGGGCATGACCGGGTTCGCGCGCGTGGAGGGCGCTCTGGGCGACTGGAGCTGGGCCGTCGAGGCGCGCAGCGTCAACGGCCGCAACCTCGAAACCCGCTTTCGCGGCCCGCCCGGCTTCGAAAGCCTCGACCGCGCGGCCCGCGACGGCGCGCAGGGCCGCTTCCAGCGCGGCCAGGTGACCGTCGGCGTCCAGGCCCGCAAGGCCGAGGCCGCCGCCGCGCCGCAGGTCAATGTCGAGGTGCTGGAGCGCTATCTGAAGGCGGGCGGTCCCTATGTCGCCACCGGCATGGTCGCCAAGCCCACGCTCGACGGCATGCTGGCCCTGCGCGGCGTCATCGAGGTGCGCGAGGACGACGAGGACGCCGAGGCCCGCGCCGCGCTCGAGGCCGCCATGGCCGCCAGCCTGGCCCAGGCCCTCGACGGCCTGAAGGCCGCGCGCCAGGAGGAGGGGGCTTCGCTCGCCCCGGTGCTGGCCGGCCTCGTCGACCGCATCGAGACGCTCACCGGCCTCGCCGCCGCCGAGGCCGAGGGCCAGCCGGCGATCCTCAAGCAGCGCTTCGAGCGCCGCATGACCGAACTGCTGGGCGAAAGCGCCCCTCAGGACCGCATCGTGCAGGAAGCCGCCGCCCTGGCGGTCAAGGCCGACGTCCGCGAGGAGCTCGACCGCCTGACCGGCCACGTCGCCGCCGCCCGCGCCCTGCTCGCGAGCGAGGGCGCGTCGGGCCGCCGCCTGGACTTCCTCTCGCAGGAGTTCATGCGCGAGGCCAACACCCTCTGCAGCAAGTCGGCGCTGACCGCGCTGACCGCCCACGGCCTGGAACTCAAGGCCACGATCGAACAGTTTCGCGAACAGGTTCAGAATGTCGAATAACCCGGCCGAGAAGAGCGGGCGCCAGCACCGCGGCCTCCTGCTGATGGTCGTGGCGCCCTCGGGCGTGGGCAAGACCTCGCTGACCCGCCGCCTGGTGGCCGACCACGGCGACCTGCACCTGTCGATCAGCGCCACCACCCGCGAGCCGCGCCCCGGCGAGCACGACGGCCGCGACTACCATTTCGTCTCCAAGGACCAGTTCAAGGAGATGATCGAACAGGACGCCTTCCTCGAATGGGCCGAGGTCTACGGCAAC
>JASGDR010000288.1:0-4566 GCA_047607095.1 Caulobacter sp. | reverse complement strand
GTCGCCCGTGCGAGCGGCGGCGACCCGCTCATTCAAGCTGCTCAAGCGGGTGGAAAGGCACGGGGCGACTGCCTGACGTAGCCAACTCTCTTGAACAGCGGAGTAGATCTCATCTCGAAATGAGACTTCGAGATCTTGCGCATCGCCTCGGAGGCGGATTTCTTCGACCAGGTTTTCAAGGCCCAGAGCCAGCAGTACGCCAAACATAACGACCAGCAATTCGATCAGCCGTTGGCGGCTCATGGACCATCTAAACCGCTTCCGCCTCGGTCTATTGGCCACTGGTTCTGACATCGATTTCCCCCAAAGACATCGGCCCAGGATGCCCGCGCCCGCCAAGCAATAGACCAGCCCCCTGGGTCGAACCTTCGCAGCGGACACCATCGGGGTAATTGGCTTGCTCTAGGTCAAGATATCCACATCGCGATGTATAAGTGAACAAGTTCGCAATGGTGGCTTCTTCATCGCTCTGAATTTTCAAATGGCAAGCACACTCAACAGCAGCCCACGTGTCCAGGTGAAATGTCGCGTTCCTGGAGGAGCACCAATGTCAGGTACTGGCGCGAAACCTCCGTTGAGCACGCCCCCAGCAAACCGCGCCGCCCCAACTTCGCCCTAACTCGCCGCCGGCTTGGTGATCAGGAACCGCGGCAGCAGGCTGGCGACCACGCGGCGGGCGGCGTCGTCGGGCTGGTCGAGCATGTCGCGCAGGGGCGGGCCGATCAGGGCTTCGCCGAAGGCGCTGAGGGCGATGAACAGCACCGCCGCGCCCATGCCCTGGCGGGCCTGAGCGTCCAGCACGCCCATCTTGTCGCTGATCGCCTCGACCAGGTTCTGCACCGCCGCGCGCACGGGCTCGAGGTGCGAGAGGTCGCCCGACAGCGCTATCCAGGCGGCCAGACGGCCGGCGCCGCCGGTGGAGAAGGCGTCGAACACTTCATTGACCAGCTCCAGCGGCGCGCCCTCGTCGGTGCGCAGGCGGGCGACCGCCTCGTCGAGCGCCTGGGCGAGATCCGCCACCATCGAGGCCATCAGCGCCGACTGCAGGCCGGCCGCCGATCCGAAGTGATGGATCAGATTGGCGTGGGTCACACCGATCTCGCCGGCGACCGCCGACAGGGTCACCGCATCGGGACCGCCCGACAGCAGGAGGGCGCGCGCCGAAACCAGGGCTTCGCGGCGCGCCTCCTCGGGCAGGCGTCGACGACGACGCGTGGCGGTCTTTTCAATTGACATCGATGTAAATGACATTCATGTAGATAGGGCGAAATTCTTAAGCCCAGACAAGGGGAACCGCAAGTGCAAGCTTTGCCGTCATCACCCGCGTTGCAGCCCGTTCGCGGGCCTGATCGGCTTCCGTCCATGGCCGCGCCGCGCCGCGTGCAGCCCGTCCGGGCGGCCCGCGCCTTCGGCCGGCTGGTGGCCGACAAGGAAGACACCCGGCAGGTGTTCGAGATCATGAACGCCCTGGCCGGCCGGTCGATCGACTGGGGCTATCAGCGCCTGCTGGAAACGCCCGAGGGCGGCGCCCAGGCCTACGCCCAGGTCGAGCTGTCGGACCGGCTGCAGGACCGCGACTGGCTGGCGGGCTTCGCGCCGGGCAGCGTCGGGGCCGCCTATCTGGCCTTCATCGACGAACGCAACCTGTCGGCCTACGGCCTGGCGGACGAGAGCCGCAAGGTAGCCGACAGCGAGATCGAGGCGGCCCATCCCCGCGCCTGGTACGCCCGCCGCATCCGCGACGTGCACGACATCTGGCACGTGCTGACCGGCTACCAGACCGACGCCCTGGGCGAGGCCTGCGTGGTGGCGTTCTCGCTGCCCCAGACCCGCAGCGCGGGCTTCGGCCTGATCGCCGCCGGCGGGGCGGTGCAGTTCATGCGCGCCCGCACCGGCCATCCCTGCGGGCGGGCGGTGCTGCAGGCCTGGCGCAACGGCCGCCGCGCCGCCTGGCTGCCGGGCGTCGACTACGAGGCCCTGATGGCCGAGCCGCTGGAGGCGGCGCGCGGGCGCCTGGGGATCGCCCGCCCGACCCTTTACGACCGGGTGCCGCCGCAGGCGCGCAACACCTATCTGGGCGCCGGCGGATGAGACGCGCGGCGATCGCGGGGCTGGTGCTGCTGGCGACCCTGGGAGCGACCGCCGGACCGGCCCCGGCGCAGGACAGGGCCCGGGACGCGGCCCTGATCGGCCGCTGGCGGACCTCGGCCCGCGAAGGCGTCGTCGGCATCGAGCGCTGCGGCGCGACCCTGTGCGGGCGGGTGCTGGACGCCGCCCCGCTGCGGGCCGATCCCGACCAGCGCGACATCCACAACAAGAAGCCGGCGCTGCGCACGCGGCGGGTGATGAACCTGCTGGTGCTGGAAAACTTCACCGGCGGCCCCAGAAGCTGGAAGGGCGGGCCGCTCTACGACCCCGACAGCGGGGACCGGGCCTCGACCGGAACCTTGACCCTGATCGACGACGACACCCTGGCGGTGAAGGGCTGCATCGCGCCGCTGCTTTGCCGGACCCAGACCTGGAAACGCGCGCGCTGAGTATCGGGCGCCGCCCTTAGTGCATCCGAAGACTTTCGAACAACCGGCCGCGGGGAGCGCGCCGGACGGGGGATTGCGACCATGCTGATCTGGATCGGCGCGCTTGCGCCTGTGGTTTTCCTTCTGGCCTTCGTGCAGGCTCGCGCCCTGGCCTGGAGCGCGGCTTTCGCCGGCTGGATCGCGGCCGGCTGGGCGCTGGGTCTGACAGGCCCGGCGGCCGGAGCGACCCTGGCGGCCGTCGCGGCGGCGTTCACCGTGCTGCTGGGCCTGCGCCCGGTGCGCGCGGCGCTGCTGTCGGCGCCGGCGATGAAGGCCTTCGGCGGGATCATGCCGAAGATGAGCCCCACCGAGCAGGCGGCCGTCGAGGCCGGCAACGTCTGGTGGGACGCCGAGCTCTTCGCCGGCCGGCCCGACTGGAAGAAGCTGCTGGCCACCCCGGCGCCGAAGCTGAGCGCCGAGGAGCAGCGCTTCGTCGACATCGAGACCGAGCACCTGTGCGATCTCTCTAACGACTGGGAAAGCACCGCCGTCTGGCAGGACCTGCCGCCGGCCGCCTGGGCCTTCGCCCGCGACAAGGGCTTTCTCGGCATGATCATCCCCAAGCGCTACGGGGGCCTGGGCTTCTCGGCCTACGCCCACAGCCAGGTGGTTCAGAAGCTGTCGACCCGCTGCTCGGCTGCGGCGGTGTCGGTGATGGTCCCCAACTCGCTCGGCCCGGCCGAACTGCTGCTGCATTACGGCACCGAGGCGCAGAAGGACCACTATCTGCCGCGGCTGGCGCGGGGCGACGAGATCCCGTGCTTCGCGCTGACCAATCCCTACGCCGGCTCGGACGCCGCCTCGATCACGGACACCGGCGTGGTCTGCAAGGGAACCTGGCAGGGCCGCGAGACCCTGGGTTTCCGCATCAGCTGGCGCAAGCGCTACATCACCCTGGCGCCCATCGCGACGGTGATCGGCCTCGCGTTCCGCGCCGTCGATCCCGACGGGCTGCTGGGGCAGGGGCCCGAGCCCGGCATCACCTGCGTGCTGATCCCGCGCGAGCATCCGGGCGTCAACATCGGCCGCCGCCACTGGCCCCTGAACGCGGTGTTCCAGAACGGCCCGATCACCGGCGACGACGTGTTCGTGCCGATGGAGATGGTGATCGGCGGCCAGCCCCAGGTCGGCCACGGCTGGCGGATGCTGATGGAGTGCCTGGCCGCCGGCCGCGCGATCTCGCTGCCGTCGTCCAACGTCGGGATGTCGAAGCTGGCCGTGGGCATGGTCGGCGCCTATGTGGCGATCCGCCGGCAGTTCAACATGCCGATCGGCGCCTTCGAGGGCGTGCAGGAGCCGCTGGCCCGCATGGCCGGCCACCTCTACGCGGCCGACGGCGTGCGCCGCCTGGCGGCCGCGGCCCTGGACGAGGGCGAGAAGCCGTCCGTCGTCTCGGCTATCGCCAAGTATCACGTCACCGAGCGCGCCCGCATCGTCGTCAACGAGGCGATGGACGTGGTCGGCGGCAAGGGCGTGTGCATGGGCCCCGGAAACTTCCTGGCCCGCGCCTACCAGCAGATCCCCATCGCCATCACGGTCGAGGGGGCCAACATCATGACCCGCACCCTGATCATCTACGGCCAGGGCGCGATCCGCTGCCATCCCTTCGTGCTGCGCGAGATGAAGGCCGCGATGGCCAACGACGGCAAGGAATTCGACAAGGCCTTCAGCGGCCACATCGGCTTCGTGTTCGACAACGCGATCCGCAGCTTCGTACTCGGCCTCACCGGTTCCAAGATCGCCTCGGCTCCGGTCGGCGGCGACCTGGCCCAGTACTACAAGGACATCGAGCGCCTGTCGGCCGCCTTCGCGCTGGCCTCGGACATGGCCATGTTTAGCATGGGCGGCTCGCTCAAGTTCCGCGAGAAGATCTCGGCGCGGCTCGGTGACGTGCTGTCCAACCTCTACATCGCCACCGCCGCGCTCAAGCGCTTCGCCGACGACGGCAGCCCGAAGGAAGACCTGCCGCTGCTCAAGTGGGCCGTGCTGC
>JASGDR010000287.1:0-9277 GCA_047607095.1 Caulobacter sp. | reverse complement strand
CCTGAACTTCATCGGCACCGACGCCCACAAGCCCTCGCGCTTCGCCTGCGACCAGCTGGGCAGGTTCCAGCCATCGCTGTTGAAGCCCCAGGCGTGCATCAGCATGGCCTGCAGCGGCAACTGGTCCCAGGCGAAGCGCGAGGGCTTGTGGGCGTCGGTGCCGATGAAGTTCAGGGCGAACACCAGACCGGCCATGGCGGCCAGCACCATCAGGTGGCCGGGCCAGACCCGCGCCGCGCGGCGCAGCCAGAACTGGAAGTGGGTGATGCGGCCCGAGATCGCCGACGGTCCGTAGGCCCGCCCCAGCACGTAGCCCGACAGCATCAGGAAGAAATCGGTGGCGAGATAGCCGCGCGCGAACACCGGGTGGAAGCGCTCGATGCGCAGCGGGCTCTCGGCGCCGAAGTGGTAGACCACGATCAGCAGCGCGGCCAGCAGGCGCAGCAGGTCCAGCGCGCCGCCGCGGGTGGCCGGGCGACTGGAATGGCCGACGGGGGACGCGACGGGAGCGGCCGGGGAAACCGACTCCGAGGATGACGACGGGATGCTCACGCGGCAGGCCTTAACAAAGCGCGGCCTCGGGGGGAAGCGGCGGAAGGTCGCGTCGGACGTCCTTGACCCGCGATGCGCGAGCGCCCATCTGTAACCGCAAGAGTTTCTATTTGGACCCTGTCGCCATGACCCGCATGCCCGCCCTCTTCGTCGGCCACGGCTCGCCGATGAACGCCATCGAGGACAACGCCTGGAGCCGCGCCTGGGCGCAGCTCGGCCGCGACCTCCCCCGCCCCAGGGCGGTGCTGAT
This sequence comes from Caulobacter sp., assembly GCA_047607095.1. Taxonomy (GTDB): domain Bacteria; phylum Pseudomonadota; class Alphaproteobacteria; order Caulobacterales; family Caulobacteraceae; genus Caulobacter. The sequence continues at coordinate 8,475 of JASGDR010000287.1, read as the reverse complement.
GGTCAGCGCCCACTGGGAGACCATGGGCGGCACCGCGCTGAGCGCCTCGGAGGCCCCCGAGACCATCCACGATTTCGGCGGCTTTCCCCAGGCCCTGTTCGACGTGCGCTACCGCGCGCCGGGCGATCCGGCCCTGGCCGCCCGCGCCGCCGAGCTGCTGGCGCCCCAGCGCACGGTGCAGCACCCCACGCGCGGTCTCGACCACGGCGCCTGGAGCGTGCTGCTGCCGATGTATCCCGACGCCGACGTGCCGGTAGTGCAGGTCAGCCTCGACCGCGGCCGGCCGGCCGCCTGGCACTACGAGGCCGGGCGCCGCCTGGCGGCCCTGCGCGACGAGGGCGTGCTGATCGTGGGCAGCGGCGACATCGTCCACAATCTGCGGGCCGTGAACTTCCTCACCGGCCGCACTCCCGACTGGGCGCCGCGCTTCAACGAAACCGCCAAGGCCCTGATCGCGGCCGGCGACCACCAGCCGCTGATCGACTGGGAGGGGCTGGGTCCCGACGCGGCCCTGTCGATCAACAGCGCCGAGCATTACCTGCCCCTGCTCTACGTGCTGGGCGCCCAGGGCCAGGACGAGCCGGTCTCGTTCTTCACCGACGACGTCTTCGCGGCGATCTCGATGACCGGGGTGCAGGTGGGGTAAGGCAGGCTTGATCCGCCCCCTCAGACCGTCTCCAGCGCCCCCTTCAGCCGCGCCGCCGCGGCCACGGCCGCGGCCACGCGCTCGTCCATGCCGTTGTCGTAGATGCGCCGCACGCGGGCCAGCACCTCGGGCGGGGCCAGTTCCGGCCGGCCCGACTGGAACGGCGGATCGGGGGCGTATTCCACGGCCAGCTGGATAGCCTGGGCCACGCCCGGCCCCGCGATCTCGGCGACCAGGGTCAGGGCGAAGTCGACCCCCGCGGTCACGCCGCCGCCGGTGAAGAAACGCTCGTCGCGGACCACCCGCCCCTCGTCGGGGATCGCGCCGAACAGGGCCAGCTGGTCGCGCCAGGCCCAGTGGCAGGCCGCCCGCCGGCCCTCCAGCAGCCCCGCCGCCGCCAGCACCAGCGAGCCGGTGCAGACGCTGGTGACGTAGCGGGCGCTCCAGGCCAGGCGCTTGACCTGATCCAGGAAGTCCTCGTTCCCCATCGCCTGGGTCACGCCGAACCCGCCGGGAATGCAGAGGATGTCGCACGCCTCGATCTGGTCGAGCCGCGCCAGATGGGCGAAGATCAGACCGTCGGCCTCGACCTCGCCGCCCTCCAGGCTGGCGACGGTGATCTTGGCCCCCGGCAGCCGCGCCAGGATCTGGTGCGGGCCGGTGAAGTCGAGGTGAGTCACGCCCGGGAACAGGGCGAAGACGATGCGGATCTGGTCGGTCATGGAGAGCCCTCCGGGTTTGACGACCGACAGTCTCCCAAGTAGCGTTCGGCGGAAATGACGGAGATCCCTCGATTTCCGCCATCACTCGGGAATGGTCAGGGGGAATGGGATGCCTCGCGCCGTCGGCATGCTGGTCTATCCCGGCTTCCAGCTTCTGGACGCCGCCGGCCCGATCTCGGCCTTCGAGATCGCCGCCCGCTTCGATCCCGGCGCCTACGGCCTGTTCCTGATCTCGCGCGACGGCGGCTGGACGCCCAGCTCCTCGGGCGCGGCCTTCGACACCCTGCCCTTCGACAAGGCGCCCGCCCTCGACACCCTGATGGTCGTCGGCGGCGAGACGGTGCGCAACCCCGCCACCTGCGAGACCACCCTGGCCTATGTGCGCGAAAACGCCCGCACCGCCCGCCGCACGGCCAGCGTCTGCTCGGGAACCTACGTCCTGGCCGCCGCCGGCCTGCTGGAAGGCAAGCGCGCCACCACCCACTGGAGCCGCACCAAGGACTTCCAGAAGCGCTATCCCGGCGTGCGGCTGGAGGCCGACCGCATCTGGGTGCAGGACGGCCCGATCTGGAGTTCGGCCGGCATCACCGCCGGCATCGACCTGGCCCTGGCCATGATCGGCGCCGACGTGGGCGAGGCGATCGCCAAGCGCACGGCCCAGCAGCTCGTGGTCTATCACCGCCGCCCGGGCGGCCAATCGCAGTTCTCGGCCCTGCTGGAGATGAAGGGCGGCCGCTTCGATCCGCTGCTGGCCTGGGCCCGCGAGAACCTGGCCCGCCCCCTCTCCGTCGAGGAGCTGGCCGAGCGCGCCGCCATGAGCCCGCGCAACTTCGCCCGCCTGTTCACCGTCGAAACCGGCGCGACCCCGGCCAAGGCGATCGAGCGCCTGCGCGTCGAGGCCGCCCGCGCCCTGCTCGACAGCGCCCCGCTGCAGGTCGAGGACATCGCCCTGGAGGCGGGCTTCGGCGACTCCGAACGCATGCGCCGCGCCTTCATCCGCGTCTACGGCCAGCCGCCCCAGGCGCTGAGGCGGGCGGCGAAGGCGGGGTGAGCGTGCAGGCGCTTCCTGAATCCCTGAAGATTGTCGCCTTCTCCGTTGGAGCGGCGATCGCCTACGGCCTGATCCACGACCAGATCACCGCGCATATTTGCGTTGAGTACTTTTCGATCGCCCATCCGCCGATCTTCCCAACATCGTCGCCGTTCCTGCTGGCCCTGGGGTGGGGCGTGATCGCGACCTGGTGGACGGGACTGCTGCTCGGACTTGGTCTGGCCGTCGCGGCCAGGATCGGGCCCGGGCCCCGCCTAGGGCTGGCGCAGGTTAAGAAACCGATCGCCTGGCTGATGGCCGTCGCCGCGATCTGCGCCGCCGTCAGCGGAGTCCTGGGAGCTGCCTACGCGGCCAATGCGCCGGACATGCTCCTGGCGGATTGGAACACGGTCATTCCAGAGGAGAAGCTGATCGCCTTCTTCGCGGTAGGCTGGGCTCATGCAGCCAGCTACGCGGCAGGAACGCTGGGCGGAGCCTTTCTGATGCTCTGGGCGATCTGGCGCCGCTTTCGACCTGCGCGCGCTGTCGCTTAGCCTCGCAGCGCCTTCACCTCGGCCCGCAGTTCGTCCAGGCAAGCCGCATTGGCCCGGGCGATCTCCGACAGCTCGGCCACCCGCAGGGCGTCCAGCTTGTCGTGCAGCCGCATGATCTCCAGCTCGGCCCGCAGGTTGACGACATAGTCGTGCTCGGCCGCCTCGCGATCCTTCGTGGCCTGGCGGTTCTGGCTCATCATGATGATCGGCGCCTGGATCGCCGCCAGGGTCGACAGCACCAGGTTCAGGAAGATGAAGGGATAGGGATCGAAGGCCCGGTGGAACGGCGCCAGGGCGAGGTTCACGATCACCCAGGCCGCCAGCACCGCCGAGAAGCCGCCGATGAAGCCCCATGATCCGCCGATCGCCGCCACCTTGTCGGCCAGCCGCTCCCAGAACGAGCTGTCGTCCGCGCGCAGGTTCGGCGCGATGGCCGTCGGGGCCTCGGCGGCGATCAGGTCGATGACGCTGCGCTTGACGTCGGAAAGGTCGGCGTAGGGTTCTCCCAGCAGGGTGCGCGAGAGGTGGTCGAGTTTTTCCGCGCTCATCGATCCCGTCCGATTGTCCAAGCCGCATCATCCGGCGCCCCGCTCGTCACGGCAACGCGGTTGACACCGTCACGCTCATAGCGCGAGGCTCGCTTCCGTCGGCTGGTCGACAAACGACCGCCATCACCGTGGGAGTTCCAGATGGCCCATAAGTTCGTGATCAAGAAGAACAAGGCCGGCGAGTTCGTCGCCTATTTCGTCTACAACAGCGAGAACATCTTCTGGACCGAGGGCTACACCTCGAAGGCCAGCGCCAAGAACGCCATCGAGTCGATCAAGAAGAACGGCCCGCCGGCCGAGATCGACGACCAGAGCGACGACTGACCATCCCGACATCCTCGCGCGTGACGCACGCGTGACCTTGACCCCTCCCCGTCGATCGCTGTCTGATCGGCGATAACGAACGACAACGACGGGGAGGCGGTCATGGCGGCCCGCAAGGCCATCTTCATCACCGGCGCGGCCAGCGGCATCGGCCTGGCCAGCGCCAGGCGGTTCGCCCGCGAAGGCTGGGTGGTCGGCCTTTCCGACATCGACGAGGCGGGCTTGGCCCGCGCGGCCGCCGAGATCGGCGCCGACGACGCCTCCGTCCACCCGCTGGACGTCCGCGACCGCGAGGCCTGGACGCCGGCGCTCCAGGCGTTCACGGCCCGCTCGGGCGGGCGGCTGGACGTGCTGTTCAACAACGCCGGCGTGGCCCGCTTCGGGGCCTTCGCCGAGATCGATCCCGAGGGCGACGACCTGATGCTGGCGGTCAACATCCGCGGCGTGGTCAACGGCGCGCGCGCCGCCCTGCCCTTCCTGAAGGCGACGCCGGGCGGCGGGCGGCTGCTCAACATGGCGTCGTGCGCGGGGATCTACGGCGCGCCGGGCCTGGCGGTCTATTCGGCCACCAAGTTCGCCGTGCGGGGCCTCTCCGAGGCGCTGGACGCTGAGTTCGCGCCCCATGGCGTGGGCGTGGCCTGCGTGATGCCGTGGTTCGTCGAGACGCCGATCCTGCACAACGCCCAGCCCGGCAAGAACATCGACATGGGCGAGGAGCTGCGCAAAAGCGGCATGCCCGTCTACGGCGTCGACGAGGCGGCGCAGACGGTGTGGCGGGCGGCCCACGGCCGCGAGCTCTATTATCTGGTGGGAAAGCGGGCCAGGCAGATGCGGTTCATGGCCCGCCTGGCCCCCGGGTTCCTCAGGAACCGGCTCCGGTCGCAACCGCAACCGGCCTGACGTCCGACTTGTCGGCGCCGGTCTTGGTGGGGTGCATGGCCGGGGCCGAGGCCGGTTCGGGACCGGCCTTTTCCGGACCGCCCATGCCGCCTTCGACGGTCTTGACGGCCGACAGGGCGCTGGCGACGTAGATCACCGGCTTGCCGTCGGCGCTCGGCGCCTGCGGCAGGCTGGTCAGGACGGGCGCGTCGGGCAGGTCGTCCACCGTCGAGGGACGCGGCTGGCCCGTGAAGGCTCCCGGCGCGCCGGCGCGGCCGCCGAAGCGGTAGAAGACGTGCATGCCGACCTGGGCGACGCGCATCAGGCGCGGACCCCAGTTCGGGGCGACGCCCGTGGTGTGGAAGTGCGTGGCCGCGCCGACCTCGGACATCACCGAACCGGCCAGGGCGCGCGTGGCGACCTTCTTGGCCCGGTTCCAGGCGCCGCGCTCGGGGCGGGCGCGCATAGAGCCGTCGCAGGCGAAGCTGAACTGGCAGCCGGTGCGGGCGTAGGCGCCCTGGAACACCACGCCGCAGATCGACTTGGGGAACGAAGGGTGGCGTACGCGGTTTAATACGACTTGAGCCACCGCGGCCTGGCCGCTCGGCGTCTCGCCCCGGGCTTCGTAATAGACCGCCTGGGCCAGGCACTCGAGTTCGCGCGAGCTTTCCAGCGCGTTGGCCATCCGGAACGGCGCGGCGGCCGGATTGAACGCGCCGCCGATGCTGGCGCGCAGGAGGAGCGGCTGGTCGTCGGTCTTGTCGTTTCCGCCTTCGAGGCGGGCGGCCAGCAGGGCGGCCTGGCGGTCACGCTGGGCGTCGCCGGCGACGGTGTAGGGGTCATGGCGACGGGCGATGGCGAGCGCCCCGGCGTCCATGCGCGACGCGGCCTGATGCAGCGCCGCTTCGGAGTAGCTCCCCGCAGCGCCGTCGGCCAGGCGCGTAACGCGAGCGTGCTGAGAGGCGGTCTGGGCCATGCCCCCCGCCAGATAGACGCCGCCCAGGGCCAGACCCGTGATGGATCCAGCCATAACAGCGCCGATCAGCCCGCGCGCGTCAGCGCACGTCTGCGACTTGATATTCAAAACTTGCGTCCTGCGCGACGAGGGCGCTCCGGCCCCCCGACAAAAACACTTCCAAGACACCCGGAAAAAGCACTGTCGGGCCGGTCTGGAAGCGGAGGTTCGACCGTTCGCAATAAGGTCGAGATCCTGCTTATGCCTCGCCTTATGACCGAACTATGACCGAGTCGCAAGCGCCTGCTGCACTGCAGCATTGATTTTGCCCGACTTTTCGGCGAGACGCCCCATTAACACTTTGATTCACAGGAAAAACCTCGACGCGCGAGAAAACGCCGCAGCGGCGGGTTTTTCGACGCCTCGTCCCCACCGGGTCGGAACCCCGGCAAAGCCTCACCGTTAACCCGTGCGGTAAATTCGCCGCCCGGAAAGCCTCATGACCCGTCTTACGCCGCACGTCCCGCGCCTCGCCGCCATCCTCGCCCTGGGCGCTCTCGCCTCGGCCTGCGGACACAACATGGAACAGCGCGCGGCCACCGGCGCCATCGCCGGCGCCGTGGTGGCCGGACCGGTCGGCGCCGTCGTCGGCGCGGGAGCCGGCGCGGTCGTCGACACCGCCTCCAAGCCCGCCCCGAAGAAGCGGCGCTGACGTAACCCCCTCCGGCCCTCCGGGCCACCTCCCCCCGGAGGGGGAGCTGTCGCGGAGCGACTGAGGGGGAGCCCAGCGCTTCCTAGGGCGGCGGTTCCTAGGAGAGCGTCACGAACAGCTCATTCTCGATCACCCACTGGCCGGCGACCTTGCGCCAGGTGGCCAGGTAGGTCCCGCGTTGGGTCGCGCCTTCGCCCTTCCAGGTTCCCACCCAGGTTCCGCGCTCGGCCGCCCGCGCGCCGTCGGCGTCGAGCTCGATCGCCTCGCTGGTGCGGACGTAGGCGACGAAGTCGCGATCGGCGAACTGGCCGGCGAAGGCCTCGATGATCTGGTCGCGGCCCAGCAGCAGCGAGCCGTCGCCGGCGATCAGCTTGGCGTCGGGCGTAAAGAACGGAACCAGCCTGCCCGCGTCCTTGCCCGCGATCAGCCGGTTGGTGAGCTTGCGGCGGGCGGCGACGGCGTCCTGCGGCGCGATCATGATCTGGCGGGGTCCCTTATGGCCTCAGGCGGTATAGGCTGCGCCGTCGCTTCTCCGCAAACCCGGACCCCGATGCCGCCTCTCGACGACCTTTCCGCCCACGCCTCCGCTCCGCCCGTGCTTGTCACCGCGCGGCTGACCCTCGCCCCGCCGCAACTGTCCGACTTCGAGGACAGCGTCGCCATGTGGTGCGATCCGGAAGTCTATCGCTATGTCGGCGGCCGGGCCTCGACGCGCGAGGAAAGCTGGGCGCGCCTGCTGCGGGCCCGCGGCCTGTGGGCCCTGCTCGGCTACGGCTACTGGGCGGTGCGCGAGACCGCCACCGGCCGCTATGTCGGCGAGGTGGGGTTCGCCGACTTCCACCGCGACATCACCCCCTCGTTCGAGGGCGTGCCCGAAATGGGCTGGGTGCTGGGCAGCCGCCTCCACGGCCAGGGCTTTGGGACCGAGGCCGTCCAGGCGGGCCTGGCCTGGGGGGAGACCCGCTGGGGCAAGGATCCGGTGGTCTGCATCATCCATCCCGACAACGCCGCTTCCCTGGCCCTGGCGGCCAAGACCGGCTTCGTCGAGCGCGTCCGCGCCACCTACAAGGACAGCCCCACGGTGCTGCTCCAGCGGGGCTGAAGGCGGCTCAGGCCTCCTGCGCCTGGAACAGCCGCAGGATCACCACCCGCTCGGATTCCACGCGGCAGTGGATCACATAGGCGTCGCGCTCGAAGCGGATCGTCAGTTCGCGCAGGTCGTCGGGTCCGGGCAGGCCGCGCAGCGCGAAGGTCTGGAGCGAACGGACCCCGGCCTTGACGGCGCCGGCGATCCGCTCGGACGTCTCCTGCCGGCCGCCGGCAAGCGCGCCCGCCAGGCGCTCCAGGTCGCCCGCCACCGCGCGGGCGAAAACCACGCGCCGGCTCACACCAGCCGCGCCCGTCGCCTGACCAGCGTCGCGTCCAGCAGGTCGAAGGCCTCGGCCAGCGACAGGGTCTCCCCGCCGCAGTCGAGATCGGCGGCCCGCGCTCTCGCGACCACCCAGGCCGCGCCGCCCTTGGCGTCCTGCGCCAGCACCGCATGGGCGTAGGCCTCGCGCGAGACGCCGGCCTCGGCCGCCGCCAAGGTCACGTGATCGGCCAACTCGCCGTCGATCCGCAGGGTGAAACCGTCCGTCATCGTAACCCGTCCGGGCGCCCGCCCGGTCCTCACGCCGCCTGAAGCTGCTGCTTCACGCGCTCGGCCAGGGTCTTGATGTCGATCGGCTTGGGCAGGAAGGTCACGCCGGTCTCGCCTTCCAGCAGGTCGCTGAACTCGGCCTCGGCATAGCCCGAGATGAACATCACAGGCGCGTTGCCCAGATAGCCGCGGGCCTTCTTGAGCAGGGTCGGGCCGTCGATGCCGGGCATAATCACGTCGCTGATCAGCAGGTCGATCTGGCCGGCGTTCTCCTCGGCGATGATCAGAGCCTCCTCGCCGTCGCTGGCCTCCAGCACCTCGTAGCCTCGGGCGCGCAGCAGGCGGGCGGCGACACCGCGCACGGCGTCCTCGTCCTCGACGAACAGGATGCGGCCGGCGCCCGACAGGTCGCGGGCGGCGCGCGGCTTGGGCGGCTCGGCGACGGCCACGGCCGCCGCCGCGGCCT
>JASGDR010000286.1:0-2592 GCA_047607095.1 Caulobacter sp. | reverse complement strand
GTCGGCGATCGGGCTGTTGGTGATCCACATCTTGGCGCCGTTCAGCAGGTAACCGCCGTCGACCTTGCGGGCCACCGTGCGCATCGAGCCCGGGTCCGAACCGCCGTCGGCTTCGGTGAGGCCGAAACAACCGATCAGCTCGCCCCGCGCCATGCCGGGCAGCCATTTGCGCTTCTGGGCCTCCGAGCCGAAGGCGTAGATCGGGTACATGACCAGCGACGACTGCACGCTCATGGCCGAGCGATAGCCGCTGTCGACGGCCTCGATCTCGGCGGCGGCCAGGCCGTAGGCCACGTGGCTGACGCCTGCGCCGCCGTATTCTTCCGGCAGGGTCGAGCCGAGCAGGCCCAGCGCGCCCATCTCGGTCATGATCTCGCGGTCGAAGCGGCCTTCGGCATAGGCGCCGACCACGCGCGGCAACAACTGCTCCTGGGCGTAGGCGCGGGCGGCGTCGCGGATCAGGCGCTCGTCCTCGGTCAGGCGGGCGTCGAGCGCGAGCGGGTCTTTCCAGTCAAAACCGGCGACTTGAGGGGCGGCGTCGAGGGGCATGGCAGGCTAGTCCTCCGGCGGCCGGAAATGACCGCACAGCAATTGATCTGAACTTCCGCCTTTCTAGCCGGGGGCCTCGCGCCTACCCCGGTCGGCGCTGGATTTGACCGGGAGGCGACTAGGTTGCGCGGCGAAGGGAGCGGAAGAACGCTCGTCGAGAAGGTGATCGCCAAGGCCGCGGGCCTGCCGAGCGTGCGCGCCGGCGACCTCGTGACGGCCAAGGTGGGTCTGGCCTTCGCGCACGACAGCAGCGGCCCGCGCCGCTGGCGTCCGCTGCTGGAAGAGCTGGGCGTGGGCCTGTGGGACCCGTCCAAGGTGGCCATCGTCTCCGACCACTACGTGCCGGCCGTCGACGCGGAATCGGCGGCGATCCTGAAGAGCACCCGCGACTTCGCCCGCGACTACGGCGTCTCGGCCTTCTTCGACATGGTCGGCATCTGCCACCTTGTTTTGCCCGAGCACGGCCTGATCCGTCCGGGCGCCTTCATCGCCGGCGGCGACAGCCATACGCCCACGGCCGGCGCCTTCGGGGCCTATGCGGCCGGCTACGGCGCGACCGACATGGCCGCCATCGCCGCCACCGGCGAGACCTGGCTGGCCGTGCCCGAAACCATCCGCGTCGAGTGGACGGGCGCCTTCCAGCCGGGCGTGACCGCCAAGGACGTCATGCTGTTCCTGTGCCGCGAACTGGGCATGGACAACGCCTTCAAGGCGGTGGAATTCGCAGGCCCCCTGGTCGAGGCCATGCCGATGGCCGAGCGCATGGTGCTGGCCAACATGGCCGCCGAGCTGGGCGCCGAGACCGGCGTCGTGGCGCCCGACGCGGTGACCTTGGCCTATCTGGCCGGGCGCGACGCACCGGTCGCCGACGAGGCGGCGGCCCTTGCGCTGCAGTCCGACGCCGACGCGACCTATGCCGCCGTGCATCGCTTCGACGCCGCCGGTCTCGTCCCGCAGATCGCCGCCCCGCACTCGCCGGCCAACACCCGCGACGCGACCGAGTTTTCCGAGGTCCGCATCGACCAGGCCTATATCGGCGCCTGCGTCGGGGCCAAGATCGAGGACCTGCGGATGGCCGCCGACGTGCTGAAGGGCCGCCGCGTGGCGCCCGGCGTGCGCCTGCTGGTGGCCCCGGGCTCGGCCCGCACGGCGCAGCTGGCGGCCCGCGAAGGCGTGATGGAGACCCTGCTGGCGGCCGGCGCGGTGCTGATGCCGTCGGGCTGCGGCGCCTGCGCCGGCATGGGCGCGGGGATCCTGGCCGAAGGCGAGACCTGCATCTCGTCGACCAACCGCAACTTCCAGGGCCGCATGGGCCATGCGGGGGCCAGCGTCTATCTCGGCTCGCCTTACGCCGTAGCGGCGGCGGCGGCCGCCGGCTGCATCGTCGATCCCCGCCCCTTCCTGACGGGAGCCGCCTGATGTCCCGCGCCTTCGTCTTCGGCGACGCCGTCGACACCGACCTCCTGGCCCCCGGAAACCTGATGAAGCTGCCGCCGGCCGAGCTGGCCCGGCACTGCCTGCGGGCCATCGCGCCGGACTTCGCATCCACCGTCCAGCCCGGCGACGTGGTGTTCGCCGGCGCCAATTTCGGCCTCGGCTCGTCGCGCGAGCAGGCGGCCGTCTCCCTTCGACTTTTAGGCGTCTCGGCGGTGCTGGCGACCTCGTTCGCCCGCATCTTCTACCGCAACGCCATCAACCTCGGCTTGCCGGCCTTCGTGTTTCCCCAGGTCGGCGAGGTGAGCGACGGGGACCGGATATCACTGGATCCGGTCGCCGGACGTCTCGAAAACATCACCACGGGCAAGATCTACGCCCTGACGCCGATCCCGCCGCACCTGATGGCGATGATCGAGGACGGCGGCCTGATCCCACACCTGAAACGCCGCCTGAAGGGAGCCGCCGCATGAGCCTGCGCGCCCGCCTCGCCAAAGACACGCCCCTGCTCGCCCCCGGCGCCTACGACGCCCTGTCGGCCCTGCTGATCGAACAGGCCGGGTTCGAGCAGGGGCGTGTCTTTGGCGAGGCGGGCGCGCAGGCTCATGC
>JASGDR010000285.1:0-6629 GCA_047607095.1 Caulobacter sp. | reverse complement strand
TGCCTCTTCGGCGCGGGTTGTGGAGTCCTTGACCGAGGTGGTGATCTCCTCGAGCGCGGCGGCGGTCTCTTCGACGGGGGCGGCCTGCTGCTCGGTGCGGCGCGACAGGTCGTCGGAGGCCTGGGCGATCTCTTCCGAGCCGGCGCGGATGCCGCCGGCCGCGCCGTTGATGCCGCGCATGGCCTCTTCGAGGCGCGCGACGGCGGCGTTGAAGTCGGCCTTCAGCTGCTCGGTCTCCGGCGCGAAGCGGGCGGTGATGCGGAAGGTCAGGTCGCCGTTCGACAGATGGTCCAGGGCCTCGGCAAGGGCGGTGACGGCGACGGCGTCCTCCTCGGCCTTGCGGGCCTTGTCGGCCTCGACGCGGGCGCGCTCGGCCTCGGTCAGGCGGCGCTGCTCGACGGCCTCGCCTTCGAGGCGCAGCTTGTGGATGGCGGCGTCCTTGAAGCTCAGCACGGCCTGGGCCATCTGGCCGACCTCGTCCTTGCGGCCGACGGCCGGGACCTCGATGCTGTTGTCGCCGCCGGCCAGGCGGCGCATGGCGGCCGTCATGGCGGCCACCGAGGCGCCGATGGTCGCCGACAGCATCCAGCCCATCACGCCGGCGATGGCCAGGGCCGCGACGCCGCCAATGACCAGCGACAGGATCGCGGTGTCCATGGACGATTGCATTTCCTTGGCCCGCAGCGCCACGCGCTCGGCCGCCGCGCCGCTCAGCTCCTGCTGCACGGCCCGGATCTTGGTCAGGCTCGCGCGGCCCATCAGCTCGCCGGCGGTGATGCGGCCCATCACCGGATCGCTGGCCATGGCCGCCTGGGCCGGTTCGGCGATCGTCTTGCGCCAGTCGGCCATCGACGCGCGCAGGCGCTGGATGCGGGCCTTCTGCTCAGGAACGGTGGTCTTGGCCTCGAAGGCGTCCAGCGCCTTGTCGAACTGGGCCGCGTTGCTCTTGTAGGTGTCGGCGAAGCTGGCGTCGCCCAGCAGGGCGTAGGCGCGCAGGGAGTTCTGCTGCTCGAGCACAAGGTTCATCACCGCCTGGGAGTCGGTGGCGAGCGACTGGCTGCGCTGACTGGAGACGGCCGCGTCCTCGATGCGCTGCAGGCTGGTGAACACCACCACCGACGAAGCGATGAACGCGATGATCAGCGCGCTGAACGCCACGCCGAGTTTCGCCGAGATCTTCAAGTCGTTGAAACGCATTTCGCCCAGCCCCTTGCCTATCATTCGATAAGACCAGGAACTGGGCGATAAAACTTAAGCACAGATTGCAAAGCGTTTGAATAACAACGCTATTTCAGGGATTTAGATGCGACACAATACCGCATCACCCATCTGAACAGTCGTAAGTTCACCTCCGAGATCACGGGTGCGCGCACCCGCGTCGAGGGCGGCCTTGACCGCGGCGAGCAGGCGATCGGCCGCCTCGACCTCCTTCAGCGACCAGCGCAGGGCCATCTCGAACGACAGGATGGCGGCCAGCGGATTGGCCACGCCCTTGCCGGCGATGTCGGGCGCCGAACCGTGGATCGGCTCGTACAGGCCCGGCTTGTTCGGATCGCCGATGGCGGCCGAGGGCAGCATGCCCAGCGAGCCGGTCAGCATGGCCGCGGCGTCCGACAGGATGTCGCCGAACAGGTTGTCGGTGACGATGACGTCGAACTGCTTGGGCGCGCGCACCAGCTGCATGGCGCAGTTGTCGGCCAGGATGTGCTCCAGCTCGACGTCGGGATATTCGCGCGCATGCAGGTCGGTGATAACCTGCTTCCACAGCAGGCCCGACTCCATGACGTTCGACTTCTCGGCCGAGTGGACCTTGTTCTTGCGCCCCCGGGCCAGCTCGAAGGCCACGCGGCCGGCGCGCTCGATCTCGCTGGTGGTGTAGAGGGCGGTGTCGAAGCCCTTCTTCTGGCCGTCGGGCAGGGTCTCGATGCCGCGCGGCTCGCCGAAATAGACGCCGCCGACCAGTTCGCGCACGAACATGATGTCGAGGCCCGAGACCAGTTCGGTCTTCAGGCTGGACGCGCCGGCCAGGGCCTCGAAGCAATAGGCCGGACGCAGGTTGGCGTAGACGTTCATGGCCTTGCGCAGGTTCAGCAGGCCGGCTTCCGGGCGCAGGTGGCGCGGCGCGTCGGCCCACTTGGGACCGCCGACGGCGCCCATCAGCACCGCGTCGCTGGCCAGGGCGCGATCGCGCACCTCGTCGGTCAGCGGCGTGCCGTGCGCGTCGTAGCTGGCGCCGCCGTAGATGGCTTCCTCCACCACGAGGTTCGGCACGAGAGCGGCCGCCACACGGCGCACTTGCGCGCACACTTCCGGACCGATGCCGTCGCCGGGGAGCAGGAGGAGCGTAGCCATTTCAGATCTCTCGGCTTCAAATAGAACGGTAGGCGGAAACGTCGAAGGACGACATGCGGCGGTCATGGACGCCGTGCTCGGCCTGAGCCTTGCGCCAGAGCGCCATATGCGGCGAAGCGCGATGGAACGCCAGCGCCGCTTCGTCGGCGAAGTGCTCGAACACCCGGATCAGCCCGGGATCGAGCGGATCCTCCGACAGCGCATAGGCCAGGCACCCCGGCTCGCCCCGCGATCCGGCCACCTGGTCGGCCATGTGCGGACGCAAGGTCGCCAAGCGCTCGGGCGCGAAGCGGATGGAGCCGGCGAGGATCAGGGTCATGCTGACGTCCAGGAAGAAAGGCCGCGCGTCCTTCGAGGCCCCCCTGCGCGGGCGCCTCGGGATGAGGTCCTCGGCGCTGAACTCCTCGTCCCGAGGTGCGAGCCGAAGGCGAGCCTCGAAGAACGCACGGCCGCTCGGCTATTCCAGCCAGGGCTGGCCGATGGCGCGCTTGCTTTCGAAGAGGTCGATGTCGGTCGCGTGCTGCAGGGTCTCGCCGATGGCGTCCAGGCCCTTGAGCATCTTCTCCTTGCGCACCGGATCGATCTGGAAGCTGAAGGTCTTGCCCGAGGGCGAGACCACCGTCTGGGCTTCCAGGTCGATGCTGACCATGTGGTTGCCGCCCTTGGCCTCGTCCATCAGGACCTCGACCTCGTCGGGTGCCAGCACCACCGGCAGCAGGCCGTTGTTGAAGCAGTTGTTGTTGAAGATGTCGGCGAAGCTGGTCGAGATCACGCACAGGATGCCGAAATCCATCAGCGCCCACGGCGCGTGCTCGCGCGAGGAGCCGCAGCCGAAGTTGTCGCCGGCGATCAGCACGGACGAGCCCTTGTACTCGGGCCGGTTCAGCACGAAGTCGGCGACCTCGTTCCCCGCCGGATCGAAGCGGAAATCGAAGAACAGGCCCTTGCCCAGACCCTCGCGCTCGACGGTCTTGAGGAACTGCTTGGGGATGATCTGGTCGGTGTCGATATTGGCCAGCGACAGCGGAGCCGCGCGACCGTCGAGGCGGGTGAAGGCTTGCATGGCGCGCCTCTCCTAGTTCTTCAGGGTCTGGGTGATGGCCCAGCGTTCGGTGCGGCCGTTGAGCTGGCCGGACGAAGGATCGGTGACGGCGGTCGTGCTCTCGCAGTCGGCCTTGAGCGGCAGGCCGCTCTTCAGGTCGATCTCGTAGAGACAGCCGCTGGTGTTCTCGAACTTCATCTTGGCGAACATCGCCTTGACCTCGGGCTTCTGCGCGTCGGGGCCCATCTGGGTCGCCATGGTCTCGATCACCTTGGCGATCATCGCCGTGGTGGATTCGGGATCCAGGGTGCGGCTCCAGCGCACGACGCCGACGCCGCGCGCCTCGTCGATCTTCTCGACCGAGACGGCGCCCTTGGCCTTGATCGGCGCGCCGCCGAACGGGCTGGCGATCTGGTCGTCGTAGGCCAGCGGCTTGCCGACCTCGAGCTCCATGTTCACCGGCACGGTCAGCAGGCTGTCTTCCTTGAGCATGGTGGCCGCCGCCTGTTCGGGCGTCATGCGGGAGAACAGACCCATGGCCGCGTTCATGGCCTTGGCCGCATTCGGATCGTCGCCCGCCATCGCCTGGAAGGCCTTGGTCATCTCGGCCACGACGGTCGGCCAGTCCTCGATCGCCACCGGGGCCAGGCTGTCGTCGGCCGTATAGACGTAGGTCCGCGAGGCCAGGCCGGCCAGCGCGGCCTGGACCTTGGCCTGGTCCTGGGCCGAACCCACCTTGGGCAGCTCGGTCGACAGCGGCTTCAGGGTCACGCGGTAGCCGTCGCCCTGGGCCTCGATCGTCTTGGCGTAGACCGTCTTGCCGCTCACGGGCGCGCCCGGCTTGCCGTCGCGGACATCCTCGCGGCTCTTGACCACGACCATCTCGACCTGCGCCGTCTTGGGCAGGTCGAGCGGCGCGGAGAAGGTCGCGGCGGCGGCCGCCAGCGCGATCAGCAGGCTCACGACAGCAGGGTCCGCACGTCGACCAGATGGCCGGCGATCGCCGCCGCCGCCGCCATGGCCGGCGAAACGAGGTGCGTGCGGCCGCCGCGGCCCTGGCGGCCTTCGAAGTTGCGGTTGCTGGTCGAGGCGCAGCGCTCGCCCGGCTCCAGGCGGTCGGGGTTCATGCCCAGGCACATCGAACAGCCCGGCTCGCGCCAGTCGAAGCCGGCCGCCTTGAAGATGGCGTCCAGGCCCTCGGCCTCGGCCTGTTCCTTGACCAGGCCCGAACCCGGCACGACCATCGCCTTGACGTGCGGGGCCACGATGCGGCCGTGCAGGAAGGCTTCCTGCACCACGGCGGCGGCGGCGCGCATGTCCTCGATGCGGCTGTTCGTGCACGAGCCGATGAAGACGCGATCGATGCGGGCTTCCGAGATCGGCTGACCGGCGGTCAGGCCCATATAGTCCAGCGCCCGATGGGCGGCGGCGCGCTTGTCGGGCGTGCCGAAGCTTTCCGGGTCCGGCACGTTGCCGGTGACCGGAACCACGTCTTCCGGGCTGGTGCCCCAGGTGACCATCGGCACGAGGGCCGCGCCGTCGATGACGACGGTGCGATCGAACACCGCGCCTTCGTCCGAGAAGAAGGTCTTCCAGTGGCTGACGGCCATGTCCCAGGCCGCGCCCTTCGGCGCGGCGGGCTTGCCCTGCACATAGGCGAAGGTGGTTTCGTCGGGCGCGACCAGGCCGGCCTTGGCGCCGCCCTCGATGGTCAGGTTGCAGAGGGTCATGCGGCCCTCCATGGTCAGGCCGCGCACGGCCTCGCCGGCGTATTCGATGACGTAGCCGGTGCCGCCGGCCGTGCCGATCTCGCCGATGACGGCCAGGGCGATGTCCTTGGCGGTGACGCCGGGGCCCAGTTGGCCGTCGACGCGCACCAGCATGTTCTTGGCCTTCTTCTGGCGCAGGGTCTGGGTCGCCAGCACGTGCTCGACCTCGGACGTGCCGATGCCGTGGGCCAGGGCCCCGAAGGCGCCGTGGGTCGAGGTGTGGCTGTCGCCGCAGACGATGGTCATGCCCGGCTGGGTGCGGCCCTGCTCGGGACCCACCACGTGGACGATGCCGTTGCGGATGTCGCCCATCGGGAAATACTCGATCCCGTTGTCGGCGACGTTGCGGCCCAGGGTCTGAAGCTGAAGACGCGCCTCCTCGTCCGCCACGGCGTCGACGCCGGCGGCCTGGTTCTCGGTCGGCACGTTGTGGTCCGCCACGGCGAGCGTGCGGTCGGGCCGGCGCACGGGGCGACGCGCGGCGCGAAGGCCGGCGAAGGCCTGCGGCGTCGTCACCTCGTGGATGAGATGCAGGTCGATGTAGAGGATGGCCTCGCCGTCGGTTTCGTTGACGACGTGGGCGTCCCAGATCTTGTCGTAGAGGGTCTTCGTTGCGCGGGTCATAGCGCCTCGCATCTAGGCCCGAAGCGGTGGCGCGTAAAGCGAGGAAACGCCAAAAATCCGCTGCGTGACCGCCGGGCGGTGATCGATCCTGCCCTTTGATGCGGGCCTGAGCCTGATCGGGCGCACATTTCTTGCCCAG
This sequence comes from Caulobacter sp., assembly GCA_047607095.1. GTDB lineage: Bacteria > Pseudomonadota > Alphaproteobacteria > Caulobacterales > Caulobacteraceae > Caulobacter. The sequence goes on along the minus strand of JASGDR010000285.1, from coordinate 703 downwards.
GCGCGACATCCCGTCGCTCCCCGCCGACGGTAGGCGCCCCAAAACGACTAAGGGCGCGCCGGTCATGAGACCTGTCGGCGCGCCCTGGCATCATTTTTACACTTCAGGGGCCGATGGCTCCGCCTGAAGAGGGCCGCCCACTAGAAAGGAGACGGTCTGGAAGCCCGCCGCCTGAGCAGCGAGGGTGACACGATCATGCCACAGAACGCCGGTCCGTCAAGATGCGTGCGCATGCACAAAGCTTGACCGTGGAGGCGCCTCGGCCGCGACCTTCTTCGCCGGCCGCGACCGGCAGATCTGCCCCGCCAAGGCCTCGACCGACGGCTCGGCGCGGGGCGTTGCCCGGGGCTGGGCCGCGCCGCCGGGCGCGATGGCCAGCACCGCCAGAAGACCCGCCATCGTCCAGATCCGTCGCATGTCGCCCCCGCTTCACCGACTTAACCTGGGATTGTGCGCCGATCCGGGCTGTGCGCAAGCGCACAAGCAAAAGGCCCCGGCGTTTCCGCCGGGGCCTTCGATCTCGTAGCCGAGGCTATGAGGCTTATTCGGCGTCCTTGCGGACGTTCGAACGCTCGGCGATACGGGCCGACTTACCGCGACGGTCGCGCAGGTAGTACAGCTTGGCGCGACGCACCACGCCGCGGCGCTTGACTTCGATGGATTCGATGTTCGGCGACAGGAGCGGGAATACGCGCTCTACGCC
>JASGDR010000284.1:0-3835 GCA_047607095.1 Caulobacter sp. | reverse complement strand
GCTTCGTGGACCGCAAGCTGGCCAAGCCGAGAGCCGCCGCGCCGCTGCCGGTCTGCCTGCGTGCGGTCCACGAAGCGTCGGAACCTGAGCCAGGAACGGGTGCGCGCCATCGCCTAAAGGCCCTCCAGCCCCGCCTCGACGGCGGCCATGTCGGGCGGAAGGGGCGTTTCGAAGCGCAGGGCCTCGCCGGTCGCCGGGTGGACGAAGCCGAGCAGGGCCGCGTGCAGGGCCTGGCGGGAGAAGCCGGTCTCGACCAGCACCGCCTTGACCGGGGCGGCCGGCGCGCCGGCGCCGTAGACGGGATCGCCGAGGCAGGGCGAGCCCTTGCTGGCCATGTGGACGCGGATCTGGTGGGTGCGGCCGGTCTCCAGCCGGCACGACACCCGCGCCGCCAGCGGCTTTGCGCCATCGCCGCCGAAGGTCCGCTCGACCTTGTAGTGGGTGGTGGCCTCGCGGCCGCCGCTCTTGAGCACCGCCATCTTCTTGCGGTCGTGGGGAGACCTTCCCAGCCGCGTCTCGATCGTGCCCGATGAGGGCTGCGGCGCGCCGCGCACCAGGGCCACGTACATGCGGTCGATGTCGTGCGCGGCGAACAGGGCCGACAGGCCGCGATGGGCCGCGTCGCTCTTGGCCGCGACCATGACGCCGGAAGTGTCCTTGTCGAGACGGTGGACGATGCCGGGCCGGGCCACGCCGCCGACGCCCGACAGGGTGTCGCCGCAGTGGTGCAGCAGGGCGTTGACCAGGGTGCCGGTCTCGCTGCCGGGCGCCGGGTGCACGGCCATGCCGGCCGGCTTGTCGACCACGATCAGGTGGGCGTCCTCGTAGAGCACGCTGAGCGGAATCGCTTCGGGCTGGGGGATCGCCGGGGCCGGCGGCGGCTCGACCACCAGGTAGCCGCCGGCCTGCGCCTTGGCCGAGCCGTTGGTCACGGGACGCGGTTCGCCGCCGGCGTCGAGCCTGAAGACGCGGCCCTCGGCCATCAGGGCCTGCAGCCGGGCGCGCGAAAGCTCGTCGAACAGAACCGCCAGGGCCTTGTCCAGCCGCTGGCCGACAAGCTCGCCCGGCAGTTCAGCCGTGAGGCGCCGTTCGCCTCCGGCGGGCGAATCCAGCAGATCTTCGACGTCGTCCACGGCTTCTGCCACGCTGTTTCACGGCTCCTTCACAACCTCGTCGCGTAAGCGACATCGCCGCTCCCTAGGGCGGGGCCTCGTACAGTTGTTTTGAGGGGAATAGTCCATGCGCGCCATCCGCACCACCACGCTCAGGGCGACGCTCGCCGGCGCGAGCCTGCTGGCCCTCGCGATCGCCGGCCCGGCGCTGGCCGCGCCGGCCGACGCCGAGCCGGCCGCCACCGAGGTTCAGGAACTGGTCGTCACCGCCCAGAAGCGCGAGCAGAAGGCGCTGGACGTGCCGATCTCCCTGACCGCCTATTCCGGCGAGACGCTGGACGCCCTGGGCCTGCAGGAGTTTGAAGAACTGGGCCAGTTCGTGCCCGGCTTCGACGTGCAGAACCAGTCGCCCAACAACCCCGGCTTCGTGATGCGCGGCATCACCTCCGACAGCGGCGAGGCCACCAACGAGCCGCGCGTCTCGGTCTATCAGGACGGCGTCTCGATCTCGAAATCGCGCGGCAGCTACGTCGAGCTCTTCGACCTGGAACGGGTCGAGATCGCCAAGGGCCCGCAGTCGACCCTCTACGGCCGCGGCGCCCTGATCGGCGCGGTCAACATCATCCAGGCCAAGGCCAAGCCCGACTTCGACGCCAGCCTCAAGGTCGAGGGCGGCGACTACAGCTACTTCATGGCCGAGGGCATGGTGAACGCGCCGATCAACGACGCCCTGGCGGTCAGGCTGTCGGCGCGGGTGAAGAAGCGCGACGGCTATGTCGAGAACCTGCTCGGCGGCGAGGACTTCAACTCGACCGACACCGTGGCCGCGCGCCTGGCGATCAACTACCAGCCCAACGACCGCTTCAAGCTGGACGTGCTCTACAACTACCAGCAGGACAACCCGTCGGGCACCTCGTTCAAGTCGCTGACCTACGCCCCGACCGACCCGACCACCGGGGCGGTGATCGGCGACCTGGGCCGCAACTCCGGCGCGGCCCTGTCCACCGTCGACGGCTTCGAGAACGGCCAGAAGCTGGGCCTCGACCGCCGCCTGTGGAGCCTGACGGCCCTGGCCAGCTACGAGATCAACGACGCCCTGACCCTGAACTCGACCTCGGCCTACCGCTACTTCAGCGGCGAGGAGGTGTTCGATCCGGACGGTTTCTCGCTGCCGCTGTTCGTCTTCGCCGAGGACGCGCAGGGCAAGTCGGCCAGCCAGGAGTTCCGCCTCAACTACGACGCCGGCGGCCGCGTCACCGCCTTCAGCGGCGTCAGCTGGTTCTGGGAGGACGGCAGCCAGCGCGTGCCGCTGCGGATCAACGAAAAGCTCGCCTACCTCTTCCTGACCGGCCAGCTGCCGGTTCCGAACGGCCTGTCGATGACCGTGGTCAACGCCATTCCGGCCCTGTCGGCGCTGTCGTCCAGCCGCACCGAGGAATACACCAACTACGGCAAGACCAACTCCTACGACGCCTTCGCCGACGTCACCTTCAAGGCCACCGAGCGCCTCGAGCTGACGGCGGGCGTGCGCTACACCTACGACGACAAGACCAGCGGCTACGGCGCCTGGATCAGCAGCCCGTCGATCGTCGGCGGCAGCACCTCGACCGTCACCCGCGGCCTGATCGTCCAGCCGGTTTCGACCTACTACAAGGACTTCAGCGACAGCGGCGTCACCTTCCGCCTGGTGGGCCGCTACGAGCTGGCCGACAACGCCAACGTCTACGGTTCGGTCTCGACCGGCCGTCGTCCGAAGGTGCTGACCGGCGCCAGCCTCAGCGAGGTGCCGGCCGAGGAGGTCACCTCCTACGAGGTCGGCGCCAAGGCCGCCCTGCTGGACCGCCGCCTGACCGTGGACGGCGCGGTCTATCGCTACGACTACGAGAACTTCCAGACCAGCGGCACGACCAGCACCGGCACGACCATCACCATCAACGCCGGCGAGGCCAAGGCCTACGGCTTCGAGGGCCAGGCCAACTTCCAGGCCACGCCCGACCTGCTGGTGTTCGCCACCTACGGCTACAGCCACGCCCGGTTCGGCAACGGCCGCTACAAGGGCAACCACTTCCGCCTGTCGCCCGACCACTCGTTCTCGCTGGGCGTGAAGGCCTCGCGCGACACCGGGATCGGCAAGTTCACCTTCCTGCCGACCTGGACCTGGCAGTCGGAACAGTTCTTCGACAACAACAACGACATCGCCGCCCTGCAGAGCACGACGGGCACGATCAAGGACACCGTGCAGGACGAGAAGCAGAAGGCCTTCGGCCTCCTGAACCTGCGCCTGACCTACCAGCCCAAGGACAGCCCGGTGACCTTCGGCGCCTTCGTCACCAACGCCCTGGACCAGGACTACATCAAGGACGCCGGCAACACCGGCGACGCCTTCGGCATCCCCACCTTCATCGCCGGCGAACCGCGGTTCATGGGCGTGTCGGTGTCGATCAAGCACTAGTCGTGACGATGATGGGGCCGGCGTTGCGCCGGCCCCAAAACGCTTCCCCTGAAGGCGGAGGATCTTTCGGCGCGGTGCGTCCTTCGAGGCCCGCCGCGCGGGCGCCTCAGGATGAGGACCTCGGCGCACGAATTCCTCATCCTGAGGTGCGAGCCGAAGGCGAGCCTCGAAGGACGCACGGCGTCTCGGCCTCACGCGGTAATCCGCTGAGCTGATGGAGAGGGCGCGGGGCGTCCGGGCCTCGCCCGGATGTGTGAGATCTTAAGTACCG
>JASGDR010000283.1:0-6411 GCA_047607095.1 Caulobacter sp. | reverse complement strand
CTTCACCGCCGCGCGTCTGGCCGCGCCGCTGCCCGCCAACGGCCCCCGCGAGCACTGGCTGCGGGCGGCGCGGAGCATCGACGCCGAAGGCCGCCAGGTGGTGACGCCCTTCCCCGACCAGGACTCCTCGCTGGTCGGCGTCTTCGCCAAGGCCGACGCCTTGGTGATGCGCCCGGCCGGCGCTCCGCCCGCCGCCGCCGGGGATCTTGTTGCAACCCTGCAACTGGCCCGCGGCTGAATCGGCGACGACGCGCGGCCGGCGTGCTAAGCCGCTGGGGTTGATCGGCCGCTTCGGTCGTCTTCGGTCGTCTTCGGGAGTTCGAGTATCGATGGGTCGCGCCGGCAAGATCGCAGCGCACGTGTTCCTGGCGTTCCTGGCCCTGCTGATCGGCCAGGTGCTGGCGGCCGGTCTCGACACCGCCCGGCCGGACCTGCTGGCGCACGCCGGCCTCTACGCCCTGTCGGCCCTGCTGGTGGAGCTGCTGTTCCAGCTGGAACGCGCGCCCTGGCGCTTCGTGGCCGCCGCCGACCTGCTGCGCATCGTCCGTTCGGCGGTGCTGACGGCCCTGACCTTCTCGCTGCTGGCCTATTTCATCCTGCCGAACCTCGACGGGGGCGGCCGCACGATCCTGGCGGCCCTGGTCGTGCAGACCGGCCTGCTGGCCGCCTTGCGCGTCGGCCGCCGGGCGCTGCACGAGGGCGTTCTGGTCGAGGCCATGGTGCGCCTGCGCCCGGCCCCGGCCTCGACCGCCCTGCCCCGCCTGCTGATCGTCGGCCAGGCCGCCGAGGCCGAGGCCTTCCTGCGCGCCCCCGACGGCCTGGCCCAGCGCTACGCCGTGGTCGGCGTGCTGACCCCCGAAGCCCGTGAAACCGGCGACGAGATCCGCGGGGTCTGCGTGCTGGGCGCGATCGGCCAGTTCGACCGGGTGATGCGCCAGCTGCGCGACGGCGGCCTGTCGCCGGCCGCGGTGTTGTTCCTGGCCGAGGGACCGCTCAGCGCCTTCGGGGCCGAGCGCCTGGGCCGGCTGAAAAGCGAAGGCGTGCGCCTGCTGCGCCGCCAGGGCGTGGTCGAGATGGGCGAAGGCCCCACCAGCGGCGCCCTGCGCGAGATCAGCCTGGAGGAACTGCTCAGCCGGCCGCCCGTGCGGCTCGATCCCGCGCCGATCCAGGCCCTGGTCAGCGGCCGGCGCGTGCTGGTCACCGGCGCGGGCGGCAGCATCGGCTCGGAGCTGTGCCGCCAGATCGCCGCCAGCGGCGCGGCCCACCTGACCCTGGTGGACGCTTCCGAGGCCAACCTCTTCCTGATCGACCGCGAACTGGCCGAGGCCTGGCCGCAGCTGCCGCGCCGCGAGGCCCTGTGCGACGTGCGCGACGCCGACCGCGTCTCGCGGCTGATGGCGTCCGAGCAGCCCCAGATCGTGTTCCACGCCGCCGCGCTCAAGCACGTGCCGATGGTCGAGAACCATCCGTGCGAGGGCGTGCGCACCAACGTGCTGGGCACCCGCAACGTGGCGATCGCCGCCAAGGCCGCCGGCGCCGCCCACTTCGCCCTGATCTCGACCGACAAGGCCGTGGCCCCGGCCAGCGTCATGGGCGCCACCAAGCGCGCGGCCGAGGCCGTGGCCCGCCAGTTCGGCGGCGGCGGCGACATGCGGGTCAGCGTCGTGCGGTTCGGCAACGTGCTGGGCTCGGCGGGGTCGGTCGTGCCGGTCTTCCGCCACCAGATCGCCCGCGGCGGCCCGGTGACCCTGACCGACGCCAACGTCGAACGCTATTTCATGACCATTCCCGAGGCGGTCTCGCTGGTGCTGCGGGCCGTGGCCCAGTCGGCCGCGGAGATCGCCCCGCCCAGCGGCGTGCTGACCCTGGAGATGGGCGAGCCGGTGAAGATCATCGATCTGGCCCGCCGGATGATCGAGCTGCAGGGCCTGGTTCCGGACAAGGACATCGAGATCCGCGTCACCGGCCTGCGCCCCGGCGAAAAGCTCACCGAGGCCCTGGTCGACGTCAACGAGACCGCCGCGCGCAAGTCTGACGGCGTGGTCGAGGCCACCCCGGTCGCGCCGCCGCCGCGCATCGAGGACGCGGTGCTGGCGTCGATCGAAGCCGCCGCCCTGGCCGGCGACGAGTTCGGCGTGCGGGCGCAATTGTTCGCGTTGGTCGAACGCCTGCGGTCGACGACGGCGGAGAAGGCGGCAGTTTGATCCCGAGGAACCTCCCCCTGTGGGGGAGGCGGCCGAAGGCCGGTGGGGGGCCGTTTTCAGCTTGCGCTGTAGTGGCCGATCTCCTTGTCGCTCCCCCCCCCACCGATCGCTTCGCGATCGCCTCCCCCACAGGGGGAGGTTCCCGAGGCCTCAATGGAAATCCCGGCTTCGCAGCAGCCGGCCGGACACCTTCTGGCGCACGCGCGGGGCCGGCGCGCCGGGTTCGTCTCTTAGCGTCGAGAGCTCGGCCGACAGGTCGGTGAAGTCCTCGGCGACGATGTGGATCACGCCCTCGGCCGCCTGCACCCGGCCGTGCACGACCAGGAACGAGGCGGTCATCACCACATTGCGGTCGGCCTCGAAGCGGTCCTTCCAGACCACGGCGTTGGCGACGCCCGTCTCGTCCTCCAGGGTGACGAACACCACGCCCTTGGCCGTGCCCGGCCGCTGGCGGATCAGGACGAGACCGCCGACCGACACCTTCTGGCCGTTGCGCATGCCCGCCAGCCGGTCGGCCGTGACCACGCCCAGCTTCGTCAGCATCGGCCGGTAGAAACCGCAGGGATGAGCCTTCAGGGAGAGGCTCGTGGTGCGATAGTCCTCGGCCACTTCCTGGGGCTGGCCCATGGCCGGCAGGGAGACCTGGTCCTCGAACAGCGGCAGCCCGGCCAGCAGCGGCGCCTGCACCGGCGCCCTGTGCTCGCCCTTCAACCCCTTCACCGCCCAAAGCGCGTCACGGCGCGCCAGACCGGCGGAGGCGAAAGCGTCGGCCTCGGCCAGCAGCTCCAGCGCCCGCTGCGGCACGCCGCCCTGCGCGAACTCCGCCGGCGTGCGCGCCCCCTCGTCGCGGGCCTTCATCAGGGCTTTGACGTCGGCTTCCTTCAGGCCCTTCACCTGCCGCAGGCCCAGGCGCAGCGCCTTCCAGCGGGGACGGGTGTCTTCGTTGAAGATCTTGCGGGGGTCGCGACGCGCCTTCCCCGCCGACGCGGGGGAGGTGCGCGCCTCCAGCGTGCAGTCCCAGTCGCTCGCCATCACGTCGGGCGGACGCACCTCGACCCCGTGCTCGCGGGCGTCGCGCACCAGCTGGGACGGCTGGTAGAAGCCCATCGGCTGGGAGTTGATCAGGGCCGCGCAGAACACGTCGGGCCAGGCCCATTTGATCCAGGCCGAGACGTAGACCAGCTTGGCGAAGCTGGCCGCGTGGCTTTCCGGAAAGCCGTAGTGGCCGAAGCCCTCGATCTGCTTGAAGCAGCGCTCGGCGAAGTCGCGCTGGTAGCCGCGCCGGACCATGCCCTCGACGAACTTCTCGCGGTATTCGGCCGGCGTGCCCAGGTTGCGGAAGGTGGCCATGGCCTTGCGCAGGCCGTCGGCCTCGTCGGGCGTGAACTTGGCCGCCTCGATGGCGAGGCTCATGGCCTGCTCCTGAAACAGCGGCACGCCGTAGGTGTTGCCCAGGATCTCCTGCAGTTCGTTCGCCGGGCCGTGCTCGGGCGACGGCTTGGGCCAGTCCACCGGCTCGATCCCGTTCCGCCGCTTCAGGTAGGGATGCACCATGTCGCCCTGGATCGGGCCGGGACGGACGATCGCCACCTCGATGACCAGGTCGTAGAACCGGCGGGGCCGCAGGCGCGGCAGCATCGACATCTGCGCCCGGCTCTCGACCTGGAAGACCCCGATGCTGTCGGCCACGCACAGCATGTCGTAGACGCCCGAAACCTCCTGGGGCACGTCGGCCAGATCGACGATGTTCTCGCCGTGGTCGGCCCGCAGCATGCCGAAGGCCCGCTGGATCGCCGTCAGCATGCCCAAGGCCAGCACGTCGACCTTCATCAAGCCGAGACTGTCGATGTCGTCCTTGTCCCACTCGATGAAGGTGCGGTTCTTCATGGCGGCGTTGCCGATCGGCACGGTCTCGTCGAGGCGGCGCTTGGTCAGGACGAAGCCGCCGACATGCTGCGACAGGTGCCGGGGAAAGCCCATCAGCTCGGTGGCTAGGGTCACGGCGCGGGCGATCTCGGGGGCCTCGGGATCAAGGCCGGCGTTCTTCAGATGCTCCTCGGGCAGACCGTCGCCCCAGCTGCCCCAGACCGTGCCGGCCAACAGACCGGTGACGTCCTCGGTCAGGCCCAGCGCCTTGCCGACATCGCGGATGGCGCTGCGCGGGCGGTAGTGGATCACCGTGCCGCAGATGGCCGCGTATTCACGGCCGTAGCGCTCGTAGACGTACTGCATCACCTTCTCGCGGTGCTCGTGCTCGAAATCGACGTCGATGTCGGGCGGCTCGCCGCGGTTTTCGGAGATGAAGCGGGTGAACAGCAGGCGGTGCTTGGTGGGGTCGATGGCCGTCACCCCCAGGCAGTAGCAGACCGAGGAATTGGCCGCCGAGCCGCGCCCCTGGCACAGGATCCCCATCTCCCGCGCCTTTTGCACGATGTCGTGCACGGTGATGAAGTAGTTGGGGTAGTCCATCTTGGCGATCAGCCGCAGTTCCTCCTTCAGCTGCGCCGCCACCTTGCCCGGCACGCCCTCCGGATAGCGCCAGGCCGCGCCCTGCCAGGTGAGGTCGGTCAGGTGCCGCATCGCCGTCTTGCCGGGCGGGACGGGCTCGTCGGGATATTCCTCGTGCAAGTCGGAAAGGTCGAAGCCGATACGGGCGACGATCTCGGCCGTGCGCGCGACGGCCCGGGGCCAGCGCTCGAAAAGGCGGGCCATCTCGGCTGGGGCCTTGATGTGCCGCTCGGCGTTGGCCTGCAGGCGGAACCCGGCCTCCTGGATCGTGCAGTGCTCGCGCACGCAGGTGATGACGTCCTGCAGGGGCCGTCGCTCGGGGCCGTGATAGAGCACGTCGTTGGTGGCGACCATCGGCGCGCCGGCCGCTTCGCCCAGGACGTCGAGACGGGCCAGGCGCTTGAGGTCCTGGGCGGCGTAGGCCCGGGCCGCCGCCAGCCAGACGCGGCCCTTCAGCGCCGCGGCGATGTGGGAAAGGTCGGCCTCGAAGGCGGCGTCGAGCTTCGCCGGCGGGACGACCAGCACCAGCTGCCCCTCGGCGTGCGCGGCGAAGTCGGCCCAGGAGAGGATGCACTCGCCCTTCTCCGCCCGCCGCTGGCCCACGGTCAGCAACCGGGTCAGCCGGGCGAAGGCCTCGCGGTCGGAGGGATAGCACAGCAGGCTCGGCGTCCCGTCGGCGAAGTCGAGCCGGCAGCCGGCCAGGGCCCGGACCTTGAGCTTCTTGGCGGCCGTCCAGGCCCGCACGACGCCGGCCAGGCTGTTGCGGTCGACCACGCCCACGGCGGAGAGGCCCAGGGCCTCGGCCGTGAGCATCAGTTCCTCGGCGCGGGAGGCCCCGTGCAGGAAGGAGAAGTTGGTGGTGGTCTGGAGCTCGGCGTAGGCGGTCATGGGCGCGCGGACCCCCTCGGTCGCTCCGCGACAGCTCCCTCAGAGGGAGAGCATCTCGAAGCCGCTCCGACCAGATTCTCCCCCTCTGGAGGAGGTGGCCCGCAGGGCCGGAAGGGGTCAGCCAAACAGGCCATGCAGCCACCATTTGGGCATGTCGCCGTCGCCGTAGAGGCCCTGGCGGTAGATCCAGAAACGGCCGCCGGCGTCGTCCTCCACGCGGTAGTAGTCGCGGATTCTGCCCGGGCCGGCGGCGTCGAAGTCGCCGCGCCACCATTCCTGGCCGATGCGTTCGGGGCCCTCGGCGGCGCGCACGCGGTGGGGACGGCCGCGCCAGGTGAAGCGCAGCGGCGGATCGTCGGGCAGCTTGGCCATCACCTCGATGGGCTCGGGCCGCCTGAAGAGGCGCGTCGGGCGCGGCAGGTCGGAGTCCCAAGGCCGGGCGGCCGCCGGCGAGGCCAGGGGCGCGGCGCGGGCGACGGCGCGCTCGGGCACGTGGCTTTCGACCGGATCGGGCCGCCAGACCCGCCCGTCGCCCAGGCGGTTGACCAGCCGATCGACCAGCGGAGCCAGGGCCTCGGCCGCGTCGAGTTCGGCGTCGAGGCGCGACTGGCCCTGGGCCAGGGCCTCGACGGAAAAGGCGTGGACGGTGACCACGTCGATCCCGAAGCCCGGATCGACCCGGTCGAGCTTGGGCGCGACCAGCTGGGCCAGCCGGGCCGCGTCGCGCCCCGGCCGGGCCAGGCCGACCGGCACGGGAAAGGCCTTCCCGTCCAGGCGATGGAACACGACCTCGAAGCGCTTGGCCCCGCGT
>JASGDR010000282.1:0-4901 GCA_047607095.1 Caulobacter sp. | reverse complement strand
GGGGGAGCATCGGAGGCCGCAGATCCTCCCCCTCTGGGGGAGCTGTCGCGGAGCGACTGAGGGGGCCGCGAAGCGGCTACAGCGGCGGCGGGGGCGGCGCGAGGATCTCGCGCTTGCCGGCGTGGTTGGCGGGGCCGACCACGCCTTCCTTTTCCATCCGCTCCATCAGCGAGGCTGCGCGATTGTAGCCGATCTGCAGGCGGCGCTGGATGTAGCTGGTCGAGGCCTTGCGGTCGCGGGTGACCACGGCCACGGCGTGGTCGTAGAGGTCGTTGGCCCCGCCCTCGCCGGAGAAGGCGCCCTCGATGGCCTCTTCCTGCTCCTCGTCGCCGCCGGCGGTGACTTCTTCCAGGTACTGCGGAATGCCCTGGTCGCGCAGGAACTTGGCCACGGCCTCGACCTCGCCGTCGGACACGAACGGGCCGTGCAGGCGGGTGATGCGGCCGCCGCCGGCCATGTAGAGCATGTCGCCCTGGCCCAGCAGCTGCTCGGCGCCCTGCTCGCCCAGGATGGTGCGGGCGTCGATCTTGCTGGTGACCTGGAAGCTGATCCGGGTCGGGAAGTTGGCCTTGATGGTGCCGGTGATGACGTCGACCGACGGGCGCTGGGTGGCCATGATCAGGTGGATGCCGGCGGCGCGGGCCATCTGGGCCAGGCGCTGCACGGCGCCTTCGATGTCCTTGCCGGCCACCATCATCAGGTCGGCCACCTCGTCGATGACCACGACCAGATAGGGCATGGCCTCGGGGCGGATCTGCTCGGTCTCGTAGATCGGGCGGCCCGCGTCGTCGAAGCCGGTTTGAACGGTCCGCTCGAAATGCTCGCCCTTCTCGAGGGCCTCGTTGGCCTTCTCGTTGTAGCCGCCGATGTTGCGCACGCCGATCTTGGACATGCGGCGATAGCGGTCCTCCATCTCGCGGACGGTCCACTTCAGCGCCACGACGGCCTTCTTGGGATCGGTCACGACCGGGGCCAGGAGGTGCGGGATGCCGTCATAGACCGACAGTTCCAGCATCTTGGGGTCGATCATGATGAAGCGGCACTTCTCGGGCGGCAGCTTGTAGAGGATCGACAGGATCATGGCGTTGACGCCGACCGACTTGCCCGAGCCGGTGGTGCCGGCGATCAGCAGGTGGGGCATCTTGGCCAGGTCGGCGATGTAGGGCTCGCCGCCGATGGTTTCGCCCAGCGCCATGGGCAGGATCTGGCTGGCCTTGTCGTAGTCGGCGCTCGACAGCAGGTCGCGCAGGTACACCGTCTCGCGGCGCTGGTTGGGCATTTCGATGCCGATGGCGTTGCGGCCCTGGGCCACGGCCACGCGGCACGAGATCACGCTCATCGAGCGGGCGATGTCGTCGGCGAGGGCCACGACGCGGGCGGTCTTCACGCCCGGGGCCGGCACCAGCTCGTACATGGTCACGACCGGGCCGGGGCGGATCTGGTCGATCTGGCCCTTGACGCCGAACTCGGCCAGCACGCTTTCCAGCAGGCGGGCGTTCTGGCGCAGGGCGCCTTCGTCGAACTCGGCCGAGCGCGGCTTGGCCTTGGCCAGCATGGCCAGTTCCGGCAGCTGGAAGCCGCCTTCCTCCTCCTCGAAGTCGAAGGTCTTCTGCTGTTCGCGCTGTTCGCGGTTGCTGGGCGGCGCCGGGGCCTTGGGCTGGCGGATCGACAGCGGGCGGGCGTCGAAGCTGGGCGCGAAATCGTCGTCGTCGTCGTCCGGAACGGGCGGCGGGGCGGGACGGGCGGCCTTGGCGGCGCGGGGCGCGGGCTGCGGCGCGACGGCGATCTGCCCGTCGTCGTCTTCCGCCGGCGACGGCGCGCGGGCGGCGCGGCGGGTCGCGGGAGCGGGCTGGTCGTCGATCGCGTCGATGGCGTCGCGCACGGGACGGCGCGGGGCGGCGGCGGCCTTGGCGCGGGGCGCGCGGACGGGCTCGGGCTGCCTGTCCATGGGGCGGGGCGCGCGCTCGCGCGGCGCGGTCAGGCGGGCGATCAGGGCCATGACGCTTTCGGGATCGATGCGGCGCACGCCGAGCGCATAGCCGACGCCGATCACGGCCCCGACCAGCAGCAGCAGGGCGGCGATGATCCGCGCGCCGGGAATGTGGGCGAAGCCGAAGATCCCGCCGATCAGGTTCAGGAGGCCGTCGCCCCAGAAGCCGCCGAGGCCCTTGGCCAGCGGCCAGACGGCGGGCGGCGCCAGGATGGTCAGGAAGCCGGCCAGGGCCAGCAGGCCGGCCACGCCGACGCCGGCGCGCAGGCGCAGCTCCCGCCGGTGGGCGTCGGGATCGGGCTGGGCGGTGCGCGCCAGGCCGAAGACCAGCATCATGATCGCGGCGATCCAGCCGGCCAGGCCGAGAGACTGGACGACGATGTCGGCCACCATGGCGCCCATGCCGCCCAGCGCGTTGGTCGCGGGCGCGCTGCTGACGGCGTTTAAGCTGGGGTCGGCCGCGTCGTAGGTGGCCAGCGACAGCAGCAGGGCCGCGCCGAGCACCGCCAGCACGCCGCCGCGGAAACGGGCCGTCCAGGGTTGCGCCCAGCCGTAGCGGACCGCTTCCCAGACCAGCTCCACATTCGATCGCCGCGCCGCTCGCGCCATGAACCACTCCAGAGTCGTACGGAGCGATGTTGTGGGCCGGTTTGGTTAAGGGGCGTTTACCGAGCCGAGCCGTCGCGGCGGTTTGCGAACAAAGACTTAATGTCGCAGGGGTTGTGGAACGAAAGCGCGGCCGTACGCATTTCAGCCTCGTATCCCCTAGTAAGTCCCCTCTGACTTCTCAGGCCCGGACGGCGACGCCCGGGCCTTTCTTCGTGGGCGGCGGAGGCGAGACGAGGGGGCTTTGAGCCTACACAAACCCGCCTTCCTGGGCCTTGTGCCCAGGACCCATGCTTCAACCTGCTCAGACCTTTCGAGGATGGGCGAGGTCTGAGCAGCGGCCGGCATGGACCCTCGCCACGAGGGCGAGGGAGGCTGGGATTTTCGGCTGAAGGCGGGGAAAGGACTTCCCCCCCTCCGGCCCTCTGGGCCGCCTCCCCCAGAGGGGGAGGATCTTATTTAGAGAATATACCGGCTGAGATCGGCGTTGGCCGCCAGGGTTCCGACGCGGTCGTTCACATAGGCCGCGTCGATGGTGACGGTCTCGCCGCCGCGGTCGGCGGCCGAGAAGCTGATCTCCTCGACCACCTTTTCCATGATCGTCTGCAGGCGACGGGCGCCGATGTTCTCGACCGAGCCGTTCACGGCCACGGCCGCGTCGGCCAGGGCGTCGATCGCCTCGTCGGTGAAGACCAGCGTCAGGCCTTCGGTGGCCATCAAGGCCTGGTGCTGGCGCAGCAGGTTGGCTTCCGGCTCGGTGAGGATGCGGCGCATGTCGTCGCGCGACAGGCCCTTCAGCTCCACGCGGATCGGCAGGCGGCCCTGCAGCTCCGGCAGCAGGTCGCTGGGCTTGGCCACGTGGAAGGCGCCCGAGGCGATGAACAGGATGTGGTCGGTCTTCACCGGCCCGTACTTGGTCGACACCGTCGTGCCCTCGATCAGCGGCAGCAGGTCGCGCTGCACGCCTTCGCGGGAAACGTCGGCGCCCGAGCGCTGCGAGGAGCTGGCGACCTTGTCGATCTCGTCGAGGAAGACGATGCCGTGGTTCTCGGCCAGGGCCAGGGCCTCCTGGGTGAGGGCCTCCTGGTCGAGCAGCTTGTCGCTTTCCTCGGCGATCAGAGGGGCCCAGGCGCCCGAGACCGTGGTCTTGTGGGTCTTGGTGCGGCCGCCGCCGAACGACTTCATCATTTCCGACAGGTTCAGCACGGAGGCGCCCGGCTGGCCGGGGATCTCGAACATGCCGCCGCCGCCGCCGTTGTCGGACAGCTGCAGCTCGATCTCCTTGTCGTCGAGCTCGCCGGCCCGCAGCTTCTTGCGGAAGCTGTCGCGGGCGGCGCTCGCGCCCGGGCCGGTCAGGGCGTCGAGGATGCGGTCCTCGGCGGCGGCCTCGGCCTTGGCCTTCACCCCGGCGCGGCGCTTGTCGCGCACCATGGCCAGGGCGCTCTCGACGAGATCGCGGACGATCTGGTCGACGTCGCGGCCGACATAGCCGACCTCGGTGAACTTGGTGGCCTCGACCTTGAGGAACGGGGCCTGGGCCAGCTTGGCCAGGCGTCGGGCGATCTCGGTCTTGCCGACGCCCGTCGGGCCGATCAGCAGGATGTTCTTCGGCGTGATCTCGTCCTGCAGGTCGGCCGGCGTGCGGCGGCGGCGCCAGCGGTTGCGCAGGGCCACGGCGACGGCGCGCTTGGCCTCGGCGTGGCCGACGATGAAGCGATCCAGCTCGGAGACGATTTCGCGGGGGGAGAATTCGGTCATCAGAGGCTCTCCCCGAGGGTTTCGACCGTCAGATTGCCGTTGGTGTAGACGCAGATCTCGGCGGCGATGGCCATCGACCGGCGGGCGATCTCTTCGGCGCTCAGGTCCTGGTCGATCAGGGCCTTGGCCGCGGCCAAGGCGTAGTTGCCGCCCGACCCGATGGCCGCCACCGCGCCGCCGCCGGCGCTTTCGCCCGGCTCCAGCACGTCGCCGACGCCGGTGACGGTGTAGATGGCGTCCTTGTCGGCGACCAGCAGCATCGCCTCGAGGCGGCGCAGGTAGCGGTCGGTGCGCCAGTCCTTGGCCAGGTCGACGCAGGCGCGGGCCAGCTGGTTGGGATACTGTTCGAGCTTGGCTTCCAGCCGCTCGATCAGGGTGAAGGCGTCGGCGGTGGCCCCGGCGAAGCCGGCGACGACCGCGCCCCCGGCCAGGCGGCGCACCTTGCGGGCGTTGCCCTTGACGACGGTTGGGCCCATGGAGACCTGTCCGTCGCCGGCGATCACGGTCTGGCCGTTCTTGCGCACCGCGAGAATGGTGGTGCCGTGCC
>JASGDR010000281.1:0-9503 GCA_047607095.1 Caulobacter sp. | reverse complement strand
TGCCGGAAGCCGTGCAGCAGCACCTTGTGACCGGCGCCCTGACCGCCGGCCACGCCCGCGCCATCGCCACGGCCGACGATCCGGCCGCCCTGGCCCAGCAGGTCATCGACGGCGGCCTGTCGGTGCGCGAGACCGAGGCCCTGGCCCGGGTCGCCCAGACCGGCGACGCCACCCCGCGCCCGAAGGCCGGGGGCGCGCCCAAGGCGCCGCGCGCCAAGGACACCGACACCCAGGCCCTCGAGGCCGACCTGTCGTCGGTGCTCGGCCTCGACGTCGAGATCGATCATCGCGGCGGCGCCGGTTCGCTGATCGTCCGCTATGCGACGCTCGAGCAGCTCGACGACCTCTGCAACCGCCTGACCCGCGGTGTCTGAATCGGCCGTTCGACGGGTCTTCTGTGGCGCATGAAGACAGGCGTGGCCGTATCCTGGGCCGCGCCGTTCGCCACAGGCGGGGGCGGGGCGCTCGCGGTTTTCCGCTAAACGCCCGCCAGGCAAGGGGAAAGCCGGCTTCGGGCTGGAAAATCGGTCGTCCGTTCCGCGTCGATCTTCCACAAGCTTGACGGTCCGGCGCGCTCAAAGGCTTTGCCTTAAACGGCGAATCTCTATCTCGGCCCATTTCTGACGCCGACCCTTGCGTGCGGGTCCACGGATCTCAGGGTTCGAACAGGGCGAACGACGCGACCCTGCCGTCGGCCGCGATCCGCAGAACGCCGATCATCGTCGCCTCCCTCCAGCTCAGCCGATAGAGGCTGGCGCGCAGGCCGCCGATCTCGTCGCTGCGCAGCTGCTCGACCGTCACCGGCGGACCGAGCGACTTCAGGCTCACGCGGTAGTCGTCCAGCACCTCGCCGGACAGATAGGTCGAGAGGTCTGGGCTCAACCGTCCGCGATCGGGATCACCGTCGCTCAACTGGCCCAGCAGGGCGCGAAACCGCCCCATCGCCTCCGGGTCGGCGATGGTCGCCGCGGACGGAGGACGGGATGTTTCGGGGAGAGGGGCATCCGCCCTCATCGGCAGCAGCATGCGCTCCAGCGCGTCGGCGACCTCGCCCGCTGCGTGGCCGAAATCGGCGTTGGACAGCACCACGATCGCCGTTCCGTCGTCGGGATAGACCCGGTTCTCGGCCGTGAAGCCATAGGCCGCGCCGTCGTGGCGAAGGCGGCGGCGGCCCCGCGCCGTGTCGACATAGACGCCCAGGCCGTAGCCGGTGTCGGATCCGTCGGTCAGGCGGGCCGTCCGCCGCTGCGCCGACCAGGCCTGGGCCGAGAGCAGGCGGCCGTCGAGCACGGCCATGTCCCAGCGCGCCAGGTCCGAGGCGGTCATGGCCAGGCCGCCGGCGCCGAAGGTCCAGCCCTTGCCGGCCTGCGGCGCGGGCCGGGGCGGCTGGACGGCGATCCGGGTGTAGCCCCGGGCGTCGCCCGGCCCGAGCGGCCGTCGATCCAGCGGCGCGGCGCCGGCCATCGCCAGGGGATCGAAGATCTCGCCGGCCAGCAGGTCCGCCAGCGAGCGTCCGGACGCCTGTTCGATCACCAGCCCCGCCACCGCGTAGCCGGTGTTGCTGTAGTCCCAGCGTGTTCCCGGCGCGAAGTCGAGCGGCGCGCGGCCCCAGCGCCGGGCGATGTCGATCGGGGCGATGGGTCGCTCGCTCTCGGCCGGCAGGAAATCGAGCATGAAGTAGCTGTTGTAGCCGGCCGTGTGGTTCAGGGCCTGGCGCAAGGTGATCGTCTCGCCGCCGGAGAGGCCGGGCAGATGGTCCGAGACCTTGTCGTCCAGCGCCAGCGCGCCCCGGTCGGCCAGGCGCAGCGCCACGGCGGCGGTGAACTGCTTGGAGACCGAACCGATGTCGTAGCGGGCCTCGGGGTCGGCCGGGACAGGCGGATCGAGTGTCCTGAAACCGTAGGCCTTGGCGAAGGCCGGGCGGCCGTCGCGGATCACGGCGATCGACAGCGAGGGGGTCGGGCTCCTGGCCATGGCCTCGGCGACGACGGCGTCGACCTTGGCGATCTCGGTGGCGGTCAGGGGCTGGGCGAGGGCGGGGCCCGCCCAAAGCCCGGCCAGGCTCGCGACCCGCAAGATCCAACGCATGACGCACCCCCGTACCGATCCCCGGGGAGGAGCCAATCAGTTTACCGGCGTAAGATCAACTTCGGCGCGGTCAGAGCCCCAGCCGCCGCGCGCGGCCGGCGATCTGCAGGGCCAGGCGCTCGGCGATCAGCTGGTCGGGCGAGCCGGAGGTCTTGCACGCCTTGTCGGCGGTCAGGATGTCCTGCTGCACGGTCAGCAGGTGTTCCAGCGTCCAGGCGCGGGCCTGGCGCAGGAACTCGCGCTCGGTCTTCCAGAACACGCCCGAGGCCTTGGCGGCCGCGCCCAGGTCGACGCCGTTCTTGTGCAGGGTCAGGGTGCGGCGCAGGCGGCCCAGATAGTAGCCCATGGCCCGCACGGCGGCCGGACCGCCTTCGCCCTCCTGGGCGGCGCGGCGCAAGCCTGCTTGTGCGGGGCCTATGCGTCCGCCGAAGGCGTCGGCGGCGGCGTCGCTCAGCGAGGCCTCGGGCTCGACGCCGAGGAAGTCGGTCAGGTCGGCCGGGGTGGCGACGACGCCGCTGTTGGGGCCCAGATAGAGCGCCAGGCGCTCGATCTCGGCGCGGGCCACGCCGCGCTCCTTGGGCAGGCGGTTGACGAACAGGTCCAGCGCCTCGCCGTTCAGGCTGACGCCGTCTCTCGACAGGGCGTCCCGGGTCAGGCGCGCCATGTCGCCGACCTCGTCCTCGTAGCAGGGAATGACGTAGCAGCCGTTGGCCTTCTCGCCCGTCTTGCGCAGGGCGGAGTCGCGGCCCAGGGCCCCGGCCTCGACCAGGAAGAAGGCTTCCGGGTTCAGGCGGCCCTCGACATGGGCGGTGAGGGCCTCCGCGGCCTGCTTGTCGGGACCGGCCTTCTCGCCCATCAGGCGCAGGCGCACGAGCCGTTTGCCGCCCATCATCGACAGGGCGGCAAGCTCGTCCTCCAGACGGCCGGGCTGGCTGTCGAGGTCGCCCTCGGTCAGCAGGGCGGTGTCGAAGGGGTCGTCGGGCCGCTCGACCACCTTGTGGGCGAGTTGGGTGGCGCGGTCGCGCACCACGCCCCGGTCCTTGCCGTAGATGACGACGGCTCGGATGTCGGGCGTCGGCTCCTTCAGGAACCGCTCGACGTCCTGCCGTTTGGAGAGGATGGCCACGAGGTCAGGCGGGCGCCTTGCCGGCCAGCCAGGCGGCCAGGTCCAGCTGGATCTTGCGGGCGACCTCGGCGGCGGCGCGTTCCTGGCCGTCCTGCTGGGCGGCGATGGCCGCATAGGGCTGGTCGGCCGAGTCGTAGGTCACCACGGCGATCGCCTGGCCCTTGCGGACCTCCGAACCGGTCGTGGCGTCGACCAGCTTCCAGTCGACCTTCATGTTGAGCTCGTAGCGGTTGGCCACGTTGTCGACCCGCACGCCGCGGGCGTAGCGGTTTTCCTTCACCGTGTAGGTCAGCCGGTGCGAGGGCAGGACGTTGGGATTGCGCGCCAGGGCGTCTTCCAGCTGCTCGCGCAGCAGGTAGCCGGCGCGGCCCTCGGCCGCCACCACCTCGATGGCCCCCAGCCCGCCGGTGACGCCCTGCTGGCTGTAGAGGGGAGTGAAACCGCAGGCCGAGAGGGCCAGGGTCGACAGGAGGGCGGCGGCCGCCAGGAAGCGCTTCATCGATCAGTTCGCCACGATGTTGACGATGCGGTCTTTGACCACGATCACCTTGCGGACCGTGACGCCCTCAAGGTGGGCCATGACGCCGGGATCCGCCAGAGCGATTTTCTGGACCTCGTCGTCGGGAGCGCCGGCCTTGACCTTGATCTCGCCGCGGCGCTTGCCGTTGATCTGGATCGGCAACACGCGCTCGTCGTCGGCGGCCAGGGCCGGATCGGCCTTGGGCCAGGGCGCGTCGACCACCATCCCCTCGCGACCCAGGCGGGCCCAGGCCTCTTCGGCCAGGTGCGGGGTGAACGGGGCGACCAGGCGGGCCAGGATGTCCAGGGCCTCGACGCGGGCCGCCAGCACGGCCTCCGAGCCGCCTTCGGCCGGAGCGGCCTTCAGGGCGTTCAGGAACTCGTACAGGCGCGCCACGCCGCTGTTGAAGCGGAAGCCCTCGATGCTGTCGGTGACGAAGCCGATCAGCTTGTGGGCCGCCTTGCGCAGCGCCAGGGCCGTCTCGTCCGCCGCGTCGTGGGCGAAGTCGCCGACCGGCTGGCCGTCGAACTCGTTCCACAGGCGGTGGGTGAAGCGCCAGCTGCCTTCGACGCCGGAATTGGTCCACTGCACGTCGCGTTCGGGCGGGCTGTCGCTCATCACGAACAGGCGCGCGGCGTCGACGCCGTAGGCCTCGAAGATGTCCTCGGGGGCGACGACGTTCTTCTTGGACTTCGACATCTTCTCGATGTCGCCGATGACGATCGGGGCGCCGGTCTTGGCGTGCTTGGCGGTGCGCGCATTGCCCTCGGCCGTGATCACCACGTCCGACGGCTCGACCCACTCGCCGGCCTCGTTCTTGTAGGCCTCGTGGGTCACCATGCCCTGCGTGAACAGGCCCGCGAACGGTTCGTCGACCGACAGCAGGCCCTCGTCCTTCAGCGCCTTGGTGATGAAGCGGGCGTACAGCAGGTGCAGCACGGCGTGCTCGACGCCGCCGATATACTGGTCGACCGGCATCCAGTGGTCGGCGCAGGCCTTGTCGATCGGCTCGGCCGCGGTCGGGTCGGTGAAGCGGGCGAAGTACCAGGAGCTGTCGACGAAGGTGTCCAGCGTGTCGGTCTCGCGCTCGGCCGGGGCGCCGCACGACGGGCAGGCGACGTGCTTCCAGGTCGGGTGCCGCACCAGCGGGTTGCCCGGCTTGTTGGGGTCGAAGGTGACGTCCTCGGGCAGGGTCACCGGCAGCTGGTCTTCCGGCACGGCCACCGGGCCGCAGGCCTCGCAGTGGATGACCGGGATCGGGCAGCCCCAGTAGCGCTGGCGGCTGACGCCCCAGTCGCGCAGGCGATAGACGGTCGCGCCCTGGCCCTGGCCGGCGGCCTCGATGCGCGACACCGCCTCGGCCTTGGCGGCCTCGACGTCCATCCCGTCCAGGAACTCCGAGTTGAAGATCTTGCCGGGGCCGACATAGGCCTCCTTGCCGACCGTGAACTCGGCCGGATCCGCGCCCGCCGGCAGCACCACCGGCTTCACCGGCAGGTCGTACTTGCGAGCGAAGTCCAGGTCGCGCTGGTCGTGGGCCGGGCAGGCGAAGATCGCGCCGGTGCCGTAGTCCATCAGGATGAAGTTGGCGATCCAGACGGGCAGGGTGATCGACGGGTCCAGCGGGTGCTTCACCCGCAGGCCGGTGTCGTAGCCCAGCTTTTCCGCGCCCTCGATCTCGGCCTCCGAGGTGCCGCCCTTGCGGCAGTCGGCGACGAAGGTCTGGACCTCGGGGTTCTCGGCCGCCAGCTGCTCGGCCAGCGGGTGCTCGGGGGCGATGCCCACGAAGCTGGCGCCGAACAGGGTGTCGGGACGGGTG
This sequence comes from Caulobacter sp., assembly GCA_047607095.1. GTDB lineage: Bacteria > Pseudomonadota > Alphaproteobacteria > Caulobacterales > Caulobacteraceae > Caulobacter. Next base: position 3,950 of record JASGDR010000281.1, on the reverse strand, counting down.
GTGTAGACCTCCAGGCCCTCGGCCAGGCCGTCCGGCGCCTCGCCCTCAAACTGGAACTTGAAGCGCAGGCCCTTGGACCGGCCGATCCAGTTCTCCTGCATGATGCGGACCTTCTCGGGCCAGCGATCCAGGGTCTTCAGGCCGTCGATCAGCGCGTCGGCGTAGTCGGTGATCCGCAGGAACCACTGGGTCAGCTTGCGCTTCTCCACGGTCGCGCCCGAGCGCCAGCCCTTGCCGTCGATCACCTGCTCGTTGGCCAGCACGGTCATGTCGACCGGGTCCCAGTTGACCGAGGCTTCCTTGCGATAGACCAGGCCGCGGTTCAGCAGGCGCAGGAACCAGGCCTGCTGCTTGCCGTAGTATTCCGGGTCGCAGGTGGCGAATTCGCGCGACCAGTCGACCGACAGGCCCAGCGCCTTCAGCTGCTCGCGCATGGCGGCGATGTTGTCGTAGGTCCAGCCCTTGGGGTGGACGCCGCGTTCCATGGCCGCGTTCTCGGCCGGCATGCCGAAGGCGTCCCAGCCCATCGGGTGCAGCACGTTGAAGCCCTGGGCGCGCTTGTAGCGGGCCACGACGTCGCCCATGGCGTAGTTGCGCACGTGGCCCATGTGGATGCGCCCCGACGGATAGGGGAACATCTCGAGCACGTAGTATTTCGGCCGCGCGTCCGGCGTGATCGGCGTCAGGAAGGTCTCGGCTTTCGCCCAGCGTTCACGCCACTTCGGCTCGGTGTCTTTGGGATTGTAGCGGGCCATGGAAACCAGACAGTGCTTGCGGACGGACGCGAGAGCGCGCCAGGGTTAAGTGTAGGCGGTTAACCCGCCCGGGCGCGCTCTGATGTTTGATTCCAGAGCCTGCTACGCAAGCTCCGGGGCGCGTTCCGCAATGGTCATAAGCGGTTTCGCGGCCAGAGTGCGCTTAAATATGGGCGCGCCTGAATATGCGAACGGGAGCCCCTTGTCGCCAGGGAGCTCCCGAAAGGCGTGCGAAGGACGAAAGGTCCTTAGTTCTTGATGTTCGAGAGGCGAAGCTGGCGCGCGCGCGTCAGGATGGCGTTCTCGATGTCGGTGGCCGTCTGGTCCGAGGCCGCCGTGTCGACCCAGGCGCCGCCGGCGTCCTTGGCCTGCTTGAAGACGGTCACGTTCAGGCCGTCGGCGCGCAGGCGCGTGTCGAGGATGTAGACGGTCGCCTTGAAGCGCTCGTCCGGCTTTTCCGGGTTCACGTACCAGTCGGTGACGATCACGCCGCCGTACGGGTCGGCCGAGGCCAGCGGCATGAAGGCCAGGGTGTCGAGCGACGCGCGCCACAGGAAGCCGTTGACGCCGATCGAGCCTTCGCTCGGGGCCGCCTTGGGGGCGTCTTTCTTGAACAGGCCGAAGGGCCGGAAGCCCGGTTCGTCGCTCTGGGTCGTGAAGGTCTTGGGCGGCTTGCTGCTGCTGCAAGCGCCGACGCCGAGAACCGACAGCGCCAGAACGCCAGCGGCGACGCCGCGCAACACCGACTTACGCTCAAACGCCATAGTCACCTTGCTCCAAATATCTGCCGGCGCGTGCGCGCAGCCCTGGCGCGCCCCCGCAGCCGGAACGGCTCTATAGCATGGCCGCGCCGCGTCAAAACAGGAATCGCGTGACATGACCGCCACAGGCGCCGCTTGAATCGTAACCTGCGACGATCAGCGTGATCCGAGGCCGGTTGACCGCGTTGTATTCTGGCCTTTATTCGGCTGTCAGGGTGTCCTTACCTATATAAGGTTCGGGCAGGGGTAACTTGGGGACAGGTGTCGAGTGACGAAGGTCGCGACCCAATTCGTGATGGCGGGCGCCGCCGCCGCGCTGATCCTGACGGGATCGGCTTCGATCGCGCACGCCCAGACCAAGACCCGAACCGCGCCGGCCACCGCCGACTTCACCGTGAAGAACGACTTCACCGGTTCGCAGGGCGCGCCGTTCAGCCCGCAGGCCCCGAAGAAGACCCTCGAGTTCGACGCTCGCAAGGGCAAGTGGGGCCTCAAGCTCGACCTCGACCAGCCCGTCGGCCGCGACATGGAGCTGAAGGACGTGCAGGCCGGGGCCTATTTCAAGGTCACCCCGTCGATCCGCGTCGGCGGCGCCGTGGCCCTGGGCGAGAACAATCCCGCCGTGGCCGCCCGCAAGAACGAAACCCGCGAGCCCGCCCCGCGCGTGAAGCTCGAGACGGCGTTCAAGTTCTGATCCTCGGCCCTTTCGAGACCCTCTCTCTTTGAGAGAGGGAGGGGCCCATGGCGAAGCCATGGGAGGGTGAGAGGTAACGAACTCACCGAATAGGGCGCGGCGTCCTCAGCCGAACCCCTCGATCCCAGCCAGCCCATAGACGCCCGAGCCGACCAGCGCGCCGGCGGTCTTCGCGTTGACGCCGCCCAGGGCGTAGACGGGCAGGGCGCTTTCTCCGGCGATCGCCGCCAGGCCCTGGACCCCCAGCGGCGCTCCCGCCGAAGGACTGTTGCTGGTAAAGACCGGCGAGACCACCACGGCTTCGATCCTCGCCGCCTCCGCCGCCCGGACGGCGGCCGCGTCGTGCGCCGCCGCCGTCAGCCGCCAGGCCGGATGGGCCGCGCGGACCGCTGGCGCGGTCGCGACCAGCCGCTGTGGCAGGTGCACGCCGTCGGCGCCGATCGCCTGGGCCAGGGCCGCGTCCGCCCCGGCCAGCAGCAGCAGGCCCCGGCGGCAGGCGATGTCGGCCAGGCGCAGGCCGCGCTCGACCGCGTCGGCGGCGTCGAACGGGCGATAGACGATCCCCGCGCCCGTCGGCAGGTGCTCGGCGATGCTTTCCGGGTCGGGCGTCCGCGCGGGATCGGTGAAAAACAGCAGCCGGGGCAGGGGATCGCCGGGGAAGGCCCATGGGCGAAGCCGCGCGGCCGTTCTAGAGAGGGTCTCCAGACTGTCCGTTTCCTGGTCCGCCATGTCTAAAGCCCTGATCTCCATTCAGTCCCGCATCGCCGCCGCCGCGCAGGCCGCCGGCCGCGCCGCCGACGCCGTCCAGCTGGTGGCGGTGTCGAAGCTGCAGCCGTGGGACCATATCGCCCCGGTCTTCGCCGCGGGCCAGCGGGTTTTCGGCGAAAACCGCGTGCAGGAGGCCAAGGAACGCTGGACGCCGCATCGCGCCGGGATCGAACTGCGCCTGATCGGGCCGCTGCAGACCAACAAGGCTCGCGACGCGGTGGCCTTCTTCGACGTCGTCGAGACGCTCGACCGGGAAAAGCTGGCCCGGGTGCTGGCCGACGAGGTTCAGGCCCTGGGCAGGGCCCCCCGCCTCTACGTCCAGGTCAACACCGGTGAGGAGCCCCAGAAGGCCGGGGTGTCGCCTGGGGAGGCCGACGCCTTCGTCGCCGCCTGCCGGGGGGCCTACGGGCTCGATATCGAGGGGTTGATGTGCATTCCGCCCGCCGACGAGGACCCCGCCCCGCATTTTCGCCTGCTGGCCGACATCGCCGCCCGCAACGGCCTGGCCAAACTCTCCATGGGCATGAGCGACGATTTCGAAACCGCCATCGCCTGCGGCGCCACCTCGGTGCGCGTCGGCTCGGCCCTGTTCGGGTCGCGCTAAGAAGATCCTCTGCCCCCCCCCGAAACCCTCTCCTATAGGGAGAGGGAGGGGCCCATGCGCAGCATGGGAGGGTGAGGGGTTACACCGCCAACGGTCCCATCCCGATCCTCTCTCCCGCCTCCCTCGCCCTTGTGGCGAGGGTCCATGCCAGCGACCGCTCAAACCTTGGGCATGCTCGACAGATCTGAGCAGGCTGAACCATGGATCCTGGGCACAAGGCCCAGGAAGGCAGTTTGAGGGGCGCTGAAGGGGATAGACGCTGCTCCATCCCCGTCGAGCTCGCAACAGAACCCAACGAACTCAGCCACTTGCAACTTTATCACCCAAACTTATCAGACGCGCTCGAACCACCCCCATAATCAAGTGAT
>JASGDR010000280.1:0-5640 GCA_047607095.1 Caulobacter sp. | reverse complement strand
TTGGCCCTCGACGGCCCCCGCCAGCGGCCGCGACAGGCCGTCGCCCCCGGCCGGGAATTCAGCGTTGTAGGGTCCCCACGCCTGAGACGGGGTCTGGGACGAGGTCTGGGACGAGGTCTGGGACGAGGTCTGGGACGAGGTCTGGGACGAGGTCTGGGCCGCTGCGGCCGAGGCCAGCAGCGCCAGGGCGCAACCGACGAGCAGGCCTGGCCTGAAGGCGGACTTCGAGTGGGTCGTCATTTCCGTTTCCTCCTCCTTCGCGCGCGGCTTGGGCGCCGCTTGTCGCCGATGTTTCAGGGCCGGATCAGGAACCGGCAGGCCGCCTCGCCGCCCTGCTCGGCCCTCGGCCCGTCGGGGGCGAAGACCAGGCGACGGCCGGCGCCGTCCTCGGCCGGCCAGGGCGGCAGACCGGACGTATTGGGATCTCCGGCGCGGGCGAAGGCGGCCCAGTAGGCCTGCATCGGCGGCCGCCCCCGCGCGGGACGGTCGAAGACGTTGGTCAGCTCCGAGCCGTGGCCGACGGCCGCCTGCCCCGGCGGCGGAACCTCCAGCTCGTAGCGCCAGACCTTGCCGCCGGCCTTCCGACGCAGATCGGCGACCGAGGCGGCCGGACAGCGGAACATGCGGTCGGTCGCCAGTTGCAGCACGGCGTCGCCGCGCAGCGGATCGGCGGCGGGCAGCGGATCGCGGTCGAGGCCGTAGAGCGCCAGCACCTGAGGCGCCCGCGCGCCGAAGGTCTCGCCGATCCAGGCGCTCGCCTGTTTCGGGTCGCCGCCGAACAGGGCGATCTCGCGGGCGCTGGAGCCGACGATCATCGGCTTGACGGCCGGATCGGACAGCAGGACCTCGGGGGCCTTGGGCAGCACCGCGCCGTCGACCACAGCCTGGGTCCAGATGAAGCCCTGGTCGTCGATCGGCGCCTTCAGCCCCTCGGCCGCCTTCAGCAGGTCATGGCCGGGGACCTTGCGCAGGTCGGCGAGCGAGCGCGCGCCGACGTCCCCGGCCAACTGCAGGCCGATCGCCTCGTTCTGCTTCAGGCCGCGCGGCGGGAAGCCGAAACCCGGCGGGCCGCTTTGCAGGACGCCCCTGGCGAACAGGCCTCGCGCCCGCGGGGAAAGCATGACCAGGCCCACGTCCTGACCACCGGCCGAGTGGCCGAACAGGGTGACGTTGTCGGGATCGCCGCCGAACGCGGCGACATTGTCGTGAACCCAGCGCAGGGCCGCGATCAGGTCCATCAGCGCGTAGTTGCCCGAGGCCCCGCCCTGCTCGCGGGTCAGGCCCGGATGAGACAGGAAGCCGAAGACGCCCAGGCGGTACTGCACGCTGACCAGGACGACGCCCTGGTCGACCAGGCTCGATTCCACCGTGCCCGCGCCGGAGCCGGCGTGGTTGGCTCCGCCGTGCACCCAGACCATGACCGGCAGTTTCGCCCCGGCCGGATGTTTCGGAACCCGGACGTCGAGATAGAGGCAGTCCTCGCTGGAGCGCGCCGCGTCGGCGGCGTTCCAGCCGCGCGAGGTCTGGAGGCAGGCCGGGCCCGACTTGAGGGCGAGGCGTTCGCCGCTCCAGGCGCGCGGCGCCCGCGGCGGCTTCCAGCGCAGCGGGCCGACCGGCGGGCGGGCGAAGGGAACCCCGAGAAAGACCTGCCCGCCGTCGCCGCGCCGCTCGCCGACGAGAAGGCCGGCGCGGGTCTCGACGCGTACGGGCTCGGCCGCGGCGGACGCGGCCAGCGCTGTCAGGACGACGGCGACGAGCAGGCGGGCGAGCCTCATCGATCAGCTCGCGCCCCGGCGACCGTCAGGCCGCGACATCGCTGGACCAGTCGGCCTGGCTCCACAGCCGGGCCGCGCCGCGAACGCCCGAGGAGTCGCCCCAGCGCGCCTTGACGATGCGGCTTTCCCAGCGGTCGGTGAAGACGTGCGGGGCCACCAGGGCCGGCAGGCGCTCGTACAGCGCCTCGACGTTGGACATGCCGCCGCCCAGCACGAAGACGTCGGGGTCGACGATGTCGGCGATCACCCCCAGCCCGCGCGAGAGACGATCGAGATAGCGGTCGAGCGCGCCCTGGGCGACCGGGTCGCCGGCGGCCGCGGCCTCGACGATGGCCGCGCCGCTGAGGTCGGCCCCGCCGTGCTCGCGGAAGTCGCGCCGAAAGCCGGTGCCCGAGATCCAGGTCTCCAGGCAGCCATGACGGCCGCACCAGCATTGCGGGCCCGGGCTTTCCTCGGCCCTGGCCCAGGGCAGCGGGACGTGGCCCCACTCGCCGCCGACGCCGTTGCCGCCCTCGACCAGCTTGCCGTCGACCACCAGGCCGCCGCCGCACCCCGTGCCGATGATCACCGCGAAGGTCACCCGCGCCCCGGCGGCCGCGCCGTCCACGGCCTCCGACAGGGCCAGGCAGTTGGCGTCGTTGGCCAGCCGCACCGGCCGGTCGAGCGCCGCCTCCAGGTCCTCGCGGAACCGGCGGCCGTTCAGGTAGGTGGTGTTGGCGTTGCGCACCAGGCCGGTGCGCGGCGACACCGAGCCGGGCGCCCCGACGCCGATCGTGCCGCGGCCGCCGGCCGCCTGCTCGGTGCGGGCCACCAGGTCGCGGACGACGGCCAAGGCGCTTTCGTAGTCGCCGGGCGTCGCCGCGCGCAGGGTCGAAAGCACGCGACCGTCAGGCGACAGGGCGGCCGCCTCGATCTTGGTTCCGCCGAAATCGATCCCGATCTGGATCACCCAAACACTCCCTGTCGCGCATCCGGCGACCGGACGCCGCACATTTCGCCGAGGCTTACCCTGCGTCCGCCGGGCGCGCCAGAATTTAAAAACACTTTTTATTTATTCATGCGGATCACGGCTTTACCGTGACCATCACCACGCCGTGCGAGGCGACCTCCGCCGAATAACCGCCCTTGCGGACGCCGAGGTCCTTGGCCGCCCACAGATCACGAACCCTGCCGGCCAGGGCCTCAGGGTAGTCCAGCATCGACCAGTCCACCCGCACCTGGGCGGGCGTCGCTCCGCGATTGAGCAGCACCACCGCCCGGCCGCCGCCCTTCAGCGGGCGCGCCCAGACCTCGAGGTCGCCCGACTTCGACACGCGCCGCGCCTGGACGCCGAGGGGGTCCTGGTCGACGGCGACGACCTCCTTGTTGGTCAGGATGGCCTTGGTGTCGGCGTCCATGTGGCCGATGTCGTTGCCGGCGATCAGCGGCGCGGCCAGCATGGCCCACAGGCTGAAGTGCGAGCGGTATTCCTCGGTGGTCATGCCGCCGTTGCCGACCTCGAGCATGTCGGGGTCGTTCCAGTGGCCCGGCTTGGCGTAGGGATGGAGCTCGGCCTGCCTGTCGAGGATGTTGAGCATCCCCAGGCTGTAGCCCTTCACCCCTTCCCAGGCGTCGTAGATGTCGCCGGTGGTGCGCCAGAGGTTGCCCATCTGGGGCCCCCAGGTCCAAGGCTTGGAATGTCCCCACTCGCAGATCGAGAAGACGATGTCGCGGCCCGTGGCCTGCAGCGCGGCCGACATGACGTAGTAGGACGACGGGGCGTCCTGGGTCCCGGCCATGCACCAGTCGTACTTGAGGTAGTCGACGCCCCAGGCGGCGTACTGGCGGGCGTCCTGATATTCGTAGCCGCGGCTGCCGGGACGGCCGGCGCAGGTCTTCAGGCCCGCGTCGGAATAGATGCCGAACTTCAGCCCCTTGGAGTGGATGTAGTCGCCCAGGGCCTTCATGCCGCTCGGGAAGCGCTGGGGATCGGGCTGGATGTCGCCGCGCGCGTCGCGGGCGCCGTGCCAGCAGTCGTCGATGACCACGTACTCGTAGCCCGCGTCCTTCATGCCCGAGGAGACCATGGCGTCGGCCATGCGCCTGATCAGGGTCTCGTCGACGTTGCAGCCGAACTTGTTCCAGCTGTTCCAGCCCATGGGCGGGGTGCGCGCCAGGCCGTTGTCGGGCAGCGGCGGCGGCGGATCGTCGGCCAGGGCCGGAGCGGCGGCGGCCAGCAGGCTGGCGGCCGCCAGGGTCGAGACGAGACGCTTCATGGGCTCACGCTGGAAAAGGCAAAGAAGGAAGACGGCCCGCCGATCCCTTGGCTCCCGCTTGCAGGATATTGGGAAAGGCGCGGGTGAACCGGCGGACCGCGAGGCGACGAAGGCCTCAGTCGTTTCGGCGGGAGAAGCAGCTTCGCGAAGACGCGTCAGGGCCTGGCCTGAGATTCATGAATTCCCTCCCGGATTCCGGGGGCGCGGCGTCGAGGCCGCGTCCGGATCGCTCGAGACCGAAGTCATCACGCCGGGCGGGGCGGCGTCAATAGAATAAATAAATTTGCTTTTGTTTTTAGCGGTACCATTCTCAACGGACGTAGACGACGCCGATCCGCAGGCTGCGCGGCGCGTCGTAGCTGGTGACGCCGTCGCCGGTGCGGCCGGTGGCGACGTCGGCGTCGAGGGCGTTGCGCAGCTCGACCTCCAGGCGGGTCGTCGGGCTGACGACGTAGCGGGCCGAGAGGTTCAGGGTCGTGGCCGCCGCCAGCCGACGGGTGTTGAGGTCGTCCTCGAAGCGCGCCCCCTCCCGGCGGGCGGCGAGGAAGAGATCCAGGCGCTCGGCCGCCTTCCACTCCAGGCCGGCGGAGGCCGCCAGGCGCGGGGCCTGGGCGGGACGCTTGCCGGTCAGCTGCGGGGCGTCGGCGCCGCCGTCGACCTCGGCGTCGGTCGCCGTCAGGGCGCCGGTCAGGGAGAGGCGCCGTGAGAGTTCGGCGCGCCCCTCGACCTCCAGCCCGACGGCGTCGATACGGCCGACATTGCGGCGCTGGCGCAGCACGCCCCCGGCCGGGATGAAGCCGGCCGTCGGGAAGGTGGCGGGGCCCTCGCCGATCGTGACGTTGGCGACCGGATCGTCGATGCGGTTGACGAAAACGGTGGCCGTCAGGCCGCCCGCCCTCCCCTCGAACCCGCCGCCGGCCTCCAGGCCGTAGAGACGTTCGGGCTTGAGAGCCGCATTGGCTTCGGTGACGTCGTTGCCGACCCGGAACGGGCGGTGCAGCTCGTTGAGACTGGGCGGACGGAAGCCGGCATAGGCCGCCGCCCGCAGGAAGCCGGGGCCGAGATCGCGGCGCAGGCCGACGCGGCCGGTGGGCGTGGTCGCGCTGCGCCCGGCCGGCGCCTCGTCGAGGGTGGAGGCGCCGGTCTGGGCGTCGAACTCGCGGCGGCGGGCGTCAAAGGCGCGCCAGGCGTCCAGCCGCAGGTCGCCGGTGGCGAGCCAGGGCCCGGCGGTCCAGCTGGCGTCGGCGTAGAGCCCGGCCGTCGCGGTGCGACCGCCGGCCTCTCGCAGGCGGGTGAACTGGCCGGACATGTAGCGGAAACGCTCGTGGGTCTCGCCCCGCGCGGCGCGGACGTCGGCGCCCAGCTCCCACTCGACGGGGCCGCGCACGCCGCGCAGAGCGGCGTTGAAGCCGAAGCCGCGGGCCGGCGTCTCGTACTGGTCGTTGGCCGGCGTGGTGTAGGCGCGGCCCGTCCCGACGGCGACCGAGCGGTTCTGCAGGTCGCTGACCAGGGTCCAGGCCTGCAGCCGCCAGCCCTTGCGGTCCGGCGACGGCGCCTGCGCCAGGGTCAGGCTGGCCTGGGCGCCGCGCGAGCGGGCGTCGGCGCCGAAC
>JASGDR010000279.1:0-4332 GCA_047607095.1 Caulobacter sp. | reverse complement strand
GTTCGGTCAGGCCGGCGACATCGTCGCCGGGGGCGCGGGCGCCTATGGCGTCGTGGCCCAGAGCCTCGGCGGCGGCGGCGGCTGGGTCGACGGCGTGTTCGCCGGCTCGGCCGGCGGCGCGGGTGAGGGCGGGTCGATCGACCTCGTCCTGGCCGGTCAGGTGCTGGCGACCGGCGCGGGCTCCACCGCCGTCTTCGCCCAGAGCCTGGGCGCGGACGGAGCGGGCGACATCGCCGTCACGACCAGCGACTTCGTGCGCGGCGGCTCGGGAACCGGCGCCGGCGTCCGGTTCAGCGGCGGGGCGGCCAACACCCTGGCCAACACCGGCCTGGTTTCGGCGGTGTCCGGCCTGGCCGTGGCCGGGGGGATCGGCGACGAGCGCGTCGACAACCGCGGCGTGGTCATCGGCGACATCGACCTTGGCGAGGGCGTGAACGCCTTCGACAACGCCGCCGCCGCGACCTTCATGGCCTTCAAGACCATCGACCTGCGCGACCCGGCCGGAACCGGGCCGCTGGCGGTGTCGGCCGTCTCCACCACCGGTGTCTCGACCTCGGGCGTCTCCGCCCAGGCCGTGCCCGGCGGCGCGGCGACCTTCACCAACAGCGGCGAGTTCCTGATGGGGCTTTCGGCGTCGCGTACGCCGATCGACCTCGCGGCCGGGGCGACCTTCGCCAATCTCGACGGCGTCGGCACGCCCGCGACCAACCCCTACTACGGGGCGCGGGTGATCAATACGGTGGCCCTCGACGGCCATTTCGTGCAGACCTCGACCGGTCACCTGGCCTTCGACGTCGCTTTCGGCCCCTACGCCTCGGACCGCGTCAACGCCACCGGCGACGTCGTGGTGGCCGGCACGGGCGACGTGATCCTCACCTGGCTGCAGGATTCCAAGCCCGTCACCCTGTTCTCGGCGGGCGGCTCGGTGACCGACAACGGGCTGAAGATCGCCGACACCCTGGCCATGGACTACCGCATCCAGACCACGTCGGGCGCGGTGCAGCTGGCCTTCGACACCCATTTCGATCAGGGCTTCCTCAACGTGAACGGCCGCGCCCTGGGTCGTCACATGAACTCGGCGATCAGCCTGGGCGACTCCGGCGGCATCGGCCGCCTGATGGCCCTGATCGGCAACCTCCAGGCCGGCCAGGAGGCCACCTACGCCGCGATCTTCCGAAACCTGAACCCCGAGCCGCACCTGGCCCCGCTGCGCAGCCAGCTGGCCTCGTCGAACGCCTTCTCGGCCCAGCTGTTCGGCTGCGCCAACCCGACCCTGCAGGTCGACGGCAAGTGCTCCTGGGCGACGATCGAGCGGGCCACGGCCGACGGCGAGGCCGACTTCGACACCTTCGGCGTCAAGGCCGAGGGCGGGCGCCTGCGCGGCGGCTTCGAGCAGTCGCTGGACGGCGGCTGGTCGTTCGCCGCGGCCGCGGGCCTGGAGCGCCTGGACCGGGTCAAGGTCGACGGCGTGCGGTCGTGGTCGCAGGGCCAGGGCCTCAGCGCCGGGGCCGGCTTCAAGCGCCGCGCCGGCGCCGCCGAGATGGCCTTCTCGCTGTCGGGCGGCTGGCAGTGGATGGAGACGGCCCGCATGGTCGAGCTCTTCACCATCGGCCGGGCCGAGTCCGATCCGGAAAGCGGCTATCTGCGCGCCGACGCCCGTTTCGCCTATGTGATGGAGAACGGCCGCCTGTTCGTGCGTCCGGCCCTGAACGTCTGGGCCACCGGGCTGCACCAGCAGCGCTTCGAGGAGCGCGGGCTGGACGGCATGGGCGCGCGCGGCCTTTCCCACACCCAGGTCATCGGCACGGCCAATCCCGAACTCACCCTGGGCTTCGTGATGAAGGAAACGGCCACGAGCCAGGCGGCGGTGTCGTTCACCGTCGGCGGCCTCTTCAACTCGACCGACCGCATCGAGATGCCGTTCCAGCTGATCGGGGCCAATGCTTCGTCCGACCCGGCCGACATCCGCACCGCGCTCGACAAGTCGGGCTGGCGCGCGGGCGTCGACCTGCACGTGATCGGCGACGATCGCGTCTCGGTGAAGTTCAACTACACCACCGAGTTCGGCGATCGCACCAGCAACCAGGCCGCCGGCCTGAACGTGCGGGTGCGGTTCTAGGGTTCGGGAGGAGGAGAGGGGCGGCCGCCCGGTTCCGGGTCGCCGCCCTCCGATCCTGGTGAGGCGCCGGGGGCACAGTCGCGTTTAATTGACGCTGCGGCGTGCGGCGCACTGGCGGCGCGGCGCGTTGATCTCCATGTGGGGGCCTCGAAGGACTCCCATGGACCATCTGCTTCAATCCGTCGCCGCTTTCGTCACCGAGCACCAGAGCTGGGCGGGCTTGATCCTTGGGGGCCTGACCTTCGCCGAATCGCTGGTGCTGATCGGGGCCTTCGTGCCCGCCACCGCCCTGATGCTGCTGGCCGGCACCCTGATCGGCGGCGGCGTGCTCGATCCGTTCGAGGTCCTGGCCTGGTGCACGCTCGGCGCGGTGCTGGGCGATGCGGTGTCCTACGGCCTGGGCCGGCGCCTGGGTCCGCGCGCCCTGCGCGCCCCGGCCTTCCGCGCCAACCGCCGCACCATCGCCCGCACCCGCCTGTTCGCCCGCCGCTACGGCGTGGCCTCGATCTTCATCGGCCGCTTTTTCGGACCGCTGCGGGCCTTCGTGCCGATCATGGCCGGCATCCTGCAGATGAAGTCCTGGACCTTCCAGACCGCCAACGTCCTGTCGGCCCTGGTCTGGATCGCCAGCCTGCTGGCGCCCGGCTATCTGGCCGCCCGCAGCCTTTCGGGCGTCAGCCTGGAGCTTGGCCTGGCCATCGCCGCCGGCGTCGCCCTGACCGTGGTCGGCGTCGTCGTCGCCTGGCGCTTCGCGGCGTCGCGCCGCGACGCTCAGGCGGCCGTGGTGGTGGCGCGCTCCGAGGCCTGAGGCCCTCCGACCCGTCGCGCCGGCGTCCTAGAAGATGTCGAACACGTGGTCGCCCAGCAGCATGAACCCGCAACCCAGGGCGTCGGCGGTCGGTCCCATGACGTGTCCGCCGATGATCGTCGCGGCCTTCTCCGGGGCGACGCCCGGCGGCACGTGGTTCACGTTCTGCACCGCCAGATAGACGATCCATCGGCCTTTCGGCGCATCGGCCGGCAGGGACATGGCGCCGCGGAAGCAGCGCCGGAAGGGTCCCTTGGGCTCGCCCTGGTCGCGGCCGCCGATGCAGTAGCGCACGAGGATGGCCTCGTTGCCGCCGCCCCGGATCTCGACCGCCGTGATGCCCGGCCCGGCCAGCTGCACGTCCTCGACATTGCTGGGAGACGCCGTCGTGACCGAGGCGACCACCTGACCGGCGGCGTCGAACGCCTGGATCACCAGCGGCGTCCGGGTGAACTGCCCGACCCTCAGCGCCACGCGCGAGACGGCCGCGTGCTCCACCCGGATCCCCTTGGCCGAGAACAGCAGGCTGTTGGGCTCGGTGCTGGGCCAGTCGACGATCAGCTGCCGGTTTCCGTCCAGCGCGGTGATCTCGATGTCGCCGAAATCGTACCGGTCGGGAAAGGCGGTTCCGGCCTGGTAGTGGCTGAATCCCGTGCAGGTCAGGCTCTCGACCGCCGCCACCGTCGGCGCGATCAGCGCCGCGGCCAGCAGGGCGGTCGCCGCGCTCTGGCTCTCGGCGGCGCCCTGCGGTTCGGCGGGCGCCGACGCGGCGGCGGCGGGAAAGAAGCAGTAGCGTTCGAGGACCGCCGTACGGTCGCCGCCGGTGATCTGGACCTGGGTGATCATCTCGCCCTTGAGGACGACATGGTGGATCTGGCCCTTCTCGGCGGGAACGATCACGGCGTCCTGCTCGCGGCCGAAGGCGTCGAAGGCGGTGGCGCGGATCGGGCTGTCGGACTCGTGCGCCAGCCGGACGAGAACCCGCGGCGCCGGCGAATGGCGCAGCACCACGCCGCTGTCGGGCACGAACAGCCCGCCGCCGCCGCCGCCGCCCGGCACGGGGGCTATCCGCAGGGGCGTCAGGCCCGACCAGTAGGCCGCCGCCACGGGGCCGAAATTGTAGGCCCGCTCGAACACGGCATCGATGGCGTAGTAGCCGAAGTCGATGCAGATCTGGCCCTTCTCGCCCTGGACGACCGGGGTGCGCGCGCCCTGCTCGCGCTTGGACGGCGGCGCGAGGTTGATCCCTCGGCAGAGGGTCGGATGCAGCACCAGCTGCAGATGTCGCGAGGGATCGACCGCGCTGACCAGGTGGGCCACCACGTGATAGGCGTCGGCCGGGCGGTCCTGCGGATCCCAAAGGGTCGCCGACACCGTGATCCGGTCGCCGGCCTGATAGGCGGCC
>JASGDR010000278.1:0-7413 GCA_047607095.1 Caulobacter sp. | reverse complement strand
TTTTCCTGGCGCGGCGCTTTTAGATCCTCCCCCTCTGGGGGAGGTGGCCCGTAGGGCCGGAGGGGGGCATCCCCAGCCTTAAATCCGGTCCTCCGGCGGCTCCTGCGCGCCGCCGCGCATGTGCGGGCCGTGCACCACCGGCTGGCGCTCAAGGATCTGGCGGACCTTGCGGACCGCCACCGAGGCGCGGCTACGGCGCTGGCGCCAGACCAGCAGGACCAGCGCGCCGATGCTGGCGGCCAGGAAGGCGTAGGGCCCCAGCAGCCAGGCGGCCGCCGCCAGGGCGAAATAGTAGCCGCGCACCCCGGCGTTGAAGGCCGACAGGGCCGGGTTGAGGATGCCGCCGGCGGCCTCGGCGTATTCGGCCAGCACGGCGGGCGGCGACCAGACCGGCGTCGCGCCGATGGCGGCCAGGCAGTAGTTCATCTGGCGCAGGGCCCAGATGAAGTCGAGCAGGCCCCGCGCCAGGGTCAGCAGCACCAGGCCCAGCTTGACCTGGAACATCCAGGGCGCGGTCTTTTCCAGGACCTGCAGGCCCTCGACGCTCTTCAGCGCCGTGTCGCCGCCGAACAGCACGCCGGCCGCCGCCGCGATCAGGATCAGGTTCGAAGAGGCGAAGAAGCTGGCCGAGTTGATGGCGTGGCCCAGCAGCTGGCCGTCCAGCAGGGCGACCTCGCGCACGGCCATCTCGGTCATCCACCGGCGGCGGATCACCGTCATGTCGGTGTTGATCAGGTTCTTGCCCTGGCCCAGGCGCCGCAGCAGCGGTTCGTAGAACAGCCAGGCGAAGACGAAGAGGGCCAAGGCGAAGATGTCGAGAATCGGCATGGGCTACGCTGCGGAAGGAACGGGAGTCGACGACAGGGGATATCCGGCGGCGCGCGCGGGTCAATCCTCGGCGATGAGGCTGTGTCTCGCGGTGTCACGCAGCAGGATCGAAACCACCAGCCCGACGCTCATGATCGCGGCGACATAGAGATAGAAGCCGCTCTCGATCCCGGCGTGCTTGAAGGCCAGGGCGACCATCTCGGCGGTGCCGCCGAACAGCACGTTGGCCACGGCGTAGGGCAGGGCCACGCCCAGGGCGCGGACGTGGGCGGGGAAGAGCTCGGCCTTCACCACGGCGCTGATGGCGGTGTAGGCCGACTGGATGGTCATGCCCGCCACGATCAGCGACAGGGCCACGGGCACGGAGTCGGTGGCGGCGATCCCGCTCATGATCGGCCAGATGGTCAGCGCCCCGCCGGCATAGGCGGCGATCAGCATCGGCTTGCGGCCCAGCCTGTCCGACAGCCAGCCCGACAGCGGCTGCAGCAGCATGAAGACGATCATGCTGATCGCGCTGATCTCCGAGGCCTGCGTCTTGTCGAACCCGGCCGTGTTGACCAGGAACTTCTGCATGTAGGTGGTGTAGACGTAGAAGGTCAGCGAGCCGCCGGCGGTCAGGCCCATGATCATCAGGGTCTCGCGCGGATGGCGGGCCAGCAGCGGCGCGATCAGGCTGGCGAAGAACCCGACCAGGAAGACGCCGGCCAGCACCTGCGGGACGAGGCCGGGGCTGGCCAGGATCCAGCCGCCGGCCGCCAGGGTCAGCACGAAGAACAGGCCCGCGACGTTGCGCTGGGTCGCGCCGATGCGCTCGGCCGGCTTTTCGGCGGTCTTGAACGAGACGCTCTCCTCGAGGCCCCGGCGGATCCAGAACACCACCACGGCCAGGGCCGCGCCGATCACGAACGGGATGCGCCAGCCCCAGGCGGCCAGGTCCTCCTTGGCCAGGGTGCGCTGCAGGATGATCAGCACCGCCAGCGCGATCAGCTGGCCGGCGATCAGGGTCACGTAGTGGAAGCTGGACCAGAAGCCGCGACGCCGCTTGCCGGCCATCTCGCTCATATAGGTGGCGCTGGCCCCGTATTCGCCGCCGACCGAAAGGCCCTGCAGCACGCGGGCGATCAGCAGCACGGCCGGGGCGAAGAGGCCGATGGTCGCGAAGTCGGGCGTCAGGGCGATGATCAGGGCGCCGGCGCACATCAGCGAGACCGAGACCGAGAGCGCCGCGCGCCGTCCGGCCCGGTCGGCGTAGTGGCCCATCAGCCAGGCCCCGACGGGGCGCGCCACGAAGCCCAGGAAGAACACCGCCGCCGCTTGCAGGAGCTGCACGGTCTGGTCGCCCTTGGGGAAGAAGTGCGGGGCGAAATAGAGGGTGAAGGCTGCGTAGGCGAACCAGTCGTACCACTCGACCAGGTTGCCGGCCGAGCCGCCCAGGATGGCCCGGGCGCGGGCCGAGGCGCTCAGCGAGGGCGCAGGCTGCTCCTGCGGCGCGACGGCGTCGGTCATCCTTGGCTTCCCCTGTCGGCCTCCTTCCCTGGTTGGGGGCCGTTGAGGGGACCTTAGGCGAAGACGCCGTCGCGCTCCAAGCGGGCGTTGCGGCGCGTCAGATCCTGCCGATGAGCACCAGGATGATGATGATCACCAGCACCAGGCCCAGGCCCCCGCTGGGGAAGTAGCCCCACGAGCGGCTGTGGCCCCAGGTGGGCAGGGCGCCGATCAGCGCCAGGATCAGGATGATGATGAGGATTGTGCCGAGCATTCGGGTCTCCCAGATGGCCGGGCGCGCCGCGTCGGCGCGCCTTGGTTTCGGGGGAGGGAATGCAACCCGCGCGGCGACGGTTCCGGCGGTCAGCTGCCGGAGACGTCCTCGGCCTTGCGCAGGCCGTTGGCCCACAAGGCCCCGATCACCGCGCCCTTGACCCGCGGCAGCAGCAGCAGGGTCAGGCCCGCCAGGGGCAGGATGGTCAGCGGCGCGACCAGCCACGGCGAGGCCTGCCAGATGAACGGGAACAGCAGCAGCGGCGCGACGAACAGGTGGCCGATGATCAGGATCGTGAAATAGGCCGGGCCGTCGTCGGCCGGATAGGCGGCCAGGTGGTGGCCGCAGACCTCGCAGTCGAACTCGACCTTCAGATAGCGCGCATAGAGGCGGCCCTCGCCGCAGTTGGGGCAACGGTGGCGGACGCCTCGCTTCATGCCGGTCAGGACGCTGGGGACGGGTCGGTCGGTCATGGCGTCCATATGGCTCCGGCGGCGCTTGATGCAAATAGCACTTTCGGTCGCATGTGCGCTTTGGAAGCAGATATTGCGCCCTGAAAAGGGCGATCTTGGAAAGAATTCATCCTCCGCGTTCATCGCGTGCGAATGAACTTTTCGGCAGGGTTAATAAGGCGGCGCTTCCGGTTAAGCTTGTTTTGTCGTGTGCTGTCGCCGGGGTTTACTTGTCGCGACGTCGACAAGTCTGGCGCAGCATTGCGGCCGGTATGGGGCGGGGCGGCGCCCGCCGGTCCAGGCCGAGCGCGCCGCCCCCGTCGGAGGCCTCGTCCTAGTGCTTGGCGTCCTTGGCGGCGCCGGAGACGGCGCGGCCGGCGGCCGAGACGTCGCGGCCGACGCCTTCGACGGTGTTGCAGGCCGAGACCAGCAGGGCGGCCGCGGCTGCGGCCAGGACGACGAACTTGCGCATGGGTTTTCCCCGTAATGAAAAGGCGCGCGGAGCTTAGCCGCCCCGCGCGCCGCTTCAAGGTCGAGTTTCCGACGCCCGCGGGCGCCGCGTGGTCAGCGGATCCGGCGGATCGAGCTGACCCGGTCGTTCATCTCGCCCGAGAATTGGACGATGTCGGACGACACCCGCCAGCAGCGGCCGCGGAAGCCGATGTCGTCGCACAGCTCCCATTCGCCGCCGCGGATGCGGATCGACGAGGCCTTGTCGTTGAAGCCGCCGGCCCGCAGGTCGGGCGCCTCGCCGTCCACCTGGTAGGTGCGGCCCTGGTAGCCGGCGTGCTCGAACAGCAGCGCCTCGCCGCGACCGCCGCCCGGACCGCCCGGGCCGCCGAAGCAAGTCAGGCGGCCGTTCTGGTTGGAGATGTCGCCGCGGCAGTCGGCGTTGACGCTGGTCCAGTTCCAGCGGCCGCGGTCGTCGCGGCACTGGGCGGTGAGTTCGCGGCCGCGCAGGCTCGCGTCGCGGCAGCTCTCCAGGTACGAGCCGCGCGGCAGCGTGCCGGGACGCCCGCCGCCCGACAGGCAGACCAGGCGTCCGTTCTGGTTGCTCATCTCGCCGCGGCAGTCGGCGCTGGCGCTGCTCCACACCCAGGCGCCGCGGCTGTCGCGGCACTGGGCGGTGATCTCGCCGCGGCGCACCTGAACGTCGCGGCAGCTTTCCTGGTAGGAGCCGCGCGGCGAGCCGTAGCCGCGATCCTGGGCGGCGGCCGGACCGCCGATGGCGACGAGGGCGCCGGCGGCGGCGATGAGGGCGAAGGCGGCGCGCATGGCGAAGTCTCCCGGTTGTGGCGGCCTGTCGCCGCCGTCTTTCATTGAGCGCAAGCTAGTCGGCGTCGCGGTGAACGCCACCTGAATGGCGCCCATCCTGGGTTTTCATGGCTGAAATTTAACATGCCGACGGTTGTCGACGGCGCCTTGAGAAGGTCGCGCTTGATCGCCATTGTCGAGGCCATGCGCGCGTCCTTCCTCGCTCTCCCGTCCTTCGCGGCCGTCGCCCTCGCCGGGGCGGCCCTGGCCCAGCAGGCTCCGCGGCCGGAACCCACCCCGGTCTCGCCGGTGACGGTGATGCCGCCGACCCAGCCGCCCAAGGTCACCGCCACCTGGCCGGCCGATGGCGAGGCCGTGGCCCCGGGCGTCCTGGTGCTGAAGGTGGCCTTCGACCAGAAGATGACGCCCCTGGCCTGGAACTACGCCGACGTCGCCGGCGGCGAGCGGCCCGAATGCGTGCGCGCCCCGCGCCTGCTGAACGACGGCAAGACCTTCGTGCTGCTGTGCCGCACCAAGCCGGGCAAGAGCTACGCGGTCGGCTTCAACGCCGTGCGCGAGGGCGGCTTCGCCAACGAGGCCGAGAACCCCGCCCTGACCGCGCGGGTGGCCTTCACCACCAGCTCGGCCCCGTCGGTCTACACGCTGAAGGCGGCGATGAAGGCGGCCGGGCTGAAGGACGACGAGTCCCCGATTCAGGAAGCGCCGACCCTGGCCGCGACCGGCGCCGGCTGAGCTTGGCCGTCGGCGGGCCCGGCGGCGATCACGCGTTGTTTCGGAACCGTTACAAACGGGCTCGCGTTGGTTGATCGGGCAGGGGCCCTCCGACGGAGCGCAATATGAAGACCAAGTTCGCCTATCTCGCCGCCGCCGCGACCCTTTCGCTGGCCGGCGCCGCCTACGCACAAGACGCCGCCACGCAACCGCCGGCCGATCCGGCCGCCGCCGCGCAGCCGCCGGCTCAACAGCCGTCGTCGACCACCAGCAGCACCACCACGACCACCACCACCACTCCGGCCGACGGCTCGACCGCCGCCGGCGCCGAAGCGGCCGGCACGCCGTCCTCGGCCACCGTCGCGGGGGACTTCAAGGTCGGTTCCGAGATCAAGGATCCATCCGGCGCGGTGGTCGGCACGATCAGCGAGATGGCCGTCGGCGCCGACGGCTCGGCCAATGTCGTGGTCAGCAGCGGCGAGAAGAAGTTCGCCCTGCCCAAGGCCAGTCTGAGCACCGGCGCCGACGGCAGCATCAGCACCACGGCCACCAAGGCCCAGATCGATGCGGCCCTGGCCGGGGCGGCCGCGCCGAAGTAACGGCGCGTCGCTTCTTTCCGAACACGCACGAGGCCCGCCCGGCATTGCCGAGCGGGCCTCACGCTGCTAGCGATGCAGCGTAAACTTCGGCGGTCTCCGCCAGTCCGCTGACATGAGGTGCGTCGGATGTCTCCGGCCAGGAAATCCAAGGGGCGCGGTTCGAGCGCCCTGTTCTGGGATCTGTTGACCTTCGACCGACTGGTGACCGGGCCGGTCATCCACCTGATCTACTGGGCAGGCCTGGGCGTCGTGGCCCTGTTCGCGTTTTCCGTCGTCGGCGCGGCCGTGGGCCTGGCGCTGAAGGAGCGCGGCGTCGCTTCGCTGCTCCTGGCCTTCCCGGTGCTGATCGCCGGCCTGCTGGTCGCCGCCGGCATGGTGCTGCTGTGGCGCGCCTTCTGCGAGTTCTACGTCGCCGTCTTCCGCATCAGCGAAGACCTGCGCGCCCTGCGCCAGGCAAACGACGCCGACCACGCCGTGGCTTCCAGCGTGCGTGGTCCGGGCGGCTGAGGCGGCGAAAACCTCGTCCTTCGACAAGCTCAGGATGAGGTCTTCTACTGCACGGCGTGCACATCGGTTCTCATCCTGAGCCTGTCGAAGGACGAGGATCGCGCGCCGCGTTGGCCGCTAGCGTCTGAACGCCTCGACCAGCGCCGCCGCGCCCGCCTTGGGGCGCCCCGAGTCGTCGAACGGCGCGGGGGCGTCCGACGCGTTCTCCTTCTTCAGCCAGGAATCGCCGTCGCGCAGGCCCCACAGGGTGAAGGCGAAGCGCTGGCGCGCCGGCAGGGCCATGAACGCCTCGGCGGCCTCGCCGTAGGTGCGGGCCTGGCGCTGCTCCAGCTCGCCCCGGCCGAGGAACTTGTTCTGGGCGCGCACCAGCGACACGTCGAGTTCGGACAGGTGGATCGGCAGGCCGAGGCTCGCCAGGTCCTTCATCATGGTGGTGATCTCGCCGGGACGGATGTCGGCGGCGACGTGCATCTGGGTTCCGATCCCGGTCAGGGGCGCGCCGGAGGCCAGCAGGCGCTCGGCCAGCTTCAGGAAGGTGGCCCGCTTCCTGGGCATGTATTCGAGATTGTAGTCGTTCAGCAGCAGGACCGCGCCGGGATCGGCCTCGCGCGCCGTGCGATAGGCCAGGGCGATGTGCTCGAAGTCGCCCAGCCGCTTTGACCACAGGCTCGTTCGCCAGCCGTCGCCGTCCTCCGCGACGGCCTCGTTGACGACGTCCCAGCCGACCACCTTGCCGCGATAGCGACCGGCCACGGCGAGGATGTAGTTGCGATAGGCCTGCTCGAAGCTGACCCGGTTCTCGTCCAGCCGCTCGAAGGCCTCCGGCGCCTGGGCGTACCAGACCAGGGTGTGGCCCAGCAGCGCCATGCCGTTCTCGGCGGCGAAGGCGGCGATCCTGTCGGGAGCGTCGAAGCGGAACGAGCCGTCCGGCCGGACGATGTATTCCATCTTCATCTGCCACTCGGGCGTCAGCTGGCCGACCTGGCGGCGCAGCAGGGCCGAGAGGGCCGGATCGTCTAGATGCAGGGCCTGCACCGACGAGCCGATCCGGAACGGCGCGACGCTCTTCAGAGGCGGCAAATTGGCCGGAACCGGCTGGCTCTTGGCCTGCTGCCCGCAGGCGGCCAGCGCCAGGCTGGAGCCGAGCACGGCGCGGCGTGAGACGTCGGACATGGCGGCGGGCTCCCTGGCGTTCGGCGCGAGGAAACCACGGGGAGGTTTTGGAAGGGTGAAGGGCGGGGAGCCCGCCGCCATGTCCGACGTCTCACGCCGCGCCGTGCTC
>JASGDR010000277.1:0-3573 GCA_047607095.1 Caulobacter sp. | reverse complement strand
GTCAGCTGCTTGAAGATCACCGTGCCCGACGAGATCTGCATCGGCTCGCCGGTCATCGAGCCGAACGACACGAGCAGGCCGTTCTCGCCCAGCAGCTCGGCCATGTCGCCCGAGGCGGTTCCGCCGATCGAGTCCACGGCCGCCTTGATCGGCGCGCCGCCGGTGATCTCGGCGACCTTCTTCTTCCAGTCGGCGTCGGCGGTGGAGACGGCGTTGTCGATCCCCAGTTCCGTCAGTTCGGCCACGCCGGCGTCGCGGCGCACCAGGTTGACGACATTGACGCCGCGAGCCTTGGCCAGCATGGCCAGGGTCTTGCCGACCGCGCCGTTGGCGGTGTTCTGGGCGACCCAGTCGCCGGCCTCCACCCCCAGGCTCTCGAGCAGGGTGATGGCGCTGAACGGCATGGCGATCAGCTGGGCGGCGGCTTCGTCCGGAATGGCGTCGGGCAGCGGCACGAGGCCGGCCGCCGAGGCGATGAAGAACTCGGCCCAGCTGCCGTGCACGCCGGCCACGGCGATGCGCTTGCCGACCAGGGCGGCGTCGACGCCGTCACCGACCGCGTCGACGATCCCGACCGCCTCGCTGCCGCCGATGGCGGGCAGGGCGGGCTTGTAGCCGTAGTTGCCGCGCACGGTCCAAAGGTCGTGGTTGTGGATCGGCGACAGCAGGGTGCGCACGCGCACCTTGCCGGGGCCGGGCTCGGGGATGGGGCTGTCGGCCAGGGCCAGCACCTCGGCCGGATCGCCGAACACCGAATGGATCGCGCTGCGCATGGGTCTTCTCCTGTTGTCGTTATGGGGAGGGCGGCCTCAGGCGGCCGCGAGCATCTTTTCGGTCGTGGCCATGGCCTCGCGCAGCGGGGCCTGGCTCTTGGAAAGCTTGGCCAGGATGGCCGCGCCCAGCCACAGGGCGTACATCGCCCGCGCCGTGGCGACCGGGTCGCCCGCGCCGGGCAGGGAGCCGTCGTCGCGGCCCTCGACGATGACGGCGGCGATGCGGCGCACCAGGCGCTCGACGCCCTTGTCGAGGATCCGCCGCATGTCTTCGGACAGGTCCGAGATCTCGGCCGCCAGCTTCACCACCAGGCAGCGGTCGGCCATGCCGCAGGCCGCGTCGCTGTCGAGCCAGACGTTCCAGTAGGCCATCAGCCGCTCGCGGCCGCCGGCGCCGGTGTCGAACAGCCCGGCGAGCTTGGCGCCGTATTCGGCGCAGTAGTCGTCGAGCAGGGCGCAGCCGAACGCCTCCTTGGAGGCGAAGTAGTAGTAGAACGAGCCCTTCGGCACGCCGCTGGCGTCCAGCAGCTCCTTCAGTCCCATGCCCCCGAAACCCTGGCGCAGCACCAGCTCGCGGCCGGTGGCGAGGATGTGCTCGCGGGTGATCTCGGACTTCTTGCGGGCGGCGGTCATGGCGGGCTTATCGCAAATAATAGACCGGTCGTCTAGTTAGCGTTCGAGGCGTGGCTTTGCCTCTCCTCCCCCCCCCCCCCCGCGCAGCGAAGCGAAACGGGGGAGGGGGACCGCGGAGCGACCGAGGGGGTGCGCTTACCCCGCCCCGACCAGCCGCAGCATTTCCCTAAGAGTCGGCGTGTCGTCGTCGCGCCGCCAGGCCAGGCCCGTCTCCAGCGTCGGGGGATCGCGCACCTCGACATAGGCCACGCCCGCCCGCGCCAGGTTGCGCAGCGAGGCCGGCACCAGCGCCACGCCGAGGCCCGCCGAGACCAGGCTGATGATGGTCTGCATCTGGATCGCCTCCTGCACGATGCGGGCGGGGCGACCCTGGCGGGCGAAGTAGCCGGTGACCAGGTCGTGGAAGGCGGGAGCCACCGTCCTCGGGAACAGGATCAGCGGGGCGTCGACGATCGTCGCGGGCGTCAGCACGCCGTCCTCGACCGCCAGCCGTCCGTTCGCGATCCAGGCCGCGGGGGCGGCGGCGACCAGGGGCTCGGAGACGAGGCGTTGATAGGCCAGCGGCTCGGGCAGGGCGCGGTCGGACGGCGGGATGATGATGCCGGCGTGCCGTTCGCCGGCGACGATGGCGGGGATCTGCACGTCGCTGGTGGCCTCGACCAGGCGGATCTCCACGTCCGGATAGGCCCGCGAGTAGCGGCTGACGAGGTCGGGCAGCACGCTGTAGTCGGCGGTGCTGACGAACGACAGCGACAGCAGGCCCGTCTGGCCGTCGCGCAGCCGCCGCGCGGTGGTGGGCAGTTCGTCGACGGCCGCCAGGGCCGCCAGCACGTCGGGCAGCCAGGCCTCGCCCAGCGGGCTGAGCCGCACGCTGCGCTTGGAGCGTACGAACAGCGGCGCGCCCAGTTGCTTCTCCAGGGCCATGATCGACTGGCTGAGCGGCGGCTGGGTCATGCCCAGGCGCTCGGCCGCGCGGCCGAAGTGAAGGGTCTCGGCGACGGCCGCGAAGTGGCGCAGCGGGCGAACGTCCATTTGATATATCCGGCGACCTAATATGGGCGTTTTAATATATTTTGAGAGCGCGGCCGAGAGGGGTAATAACCCCACAGCCGACACTGAGATTTTCCCATGCCTCCCTATCGCTCTCGCACCTCCACCCACGGCCGCAACATGGCCGGCGCCCGCGGCCTGTGGCGCGCCACCGGCATGAAGGACAGCGACTTCGGCAAGCCGATCATCGCCGTCGCCAACAGCTTCACCCAGTTCGTCCCGGGCCACGTGCATCTGAAGGACCTGGGCCAGCTGGTCGCGCGCGAGATCGAGGCCGCCGGGGGCGTGGCCAAGGAGTTCAACACCATCGCCGTCGACGACGGCATCGCCATGGGCCACGGCGGCATGCTGTACTCGCTGCCCAGCCGCGAGCTGATCGCCGACGCGGTCGAATACATGGTCAACGCCCACTGCGCCGACGCGATGGTGTGCATCTCCAACTGCGACAAGATCACGCCCGGCATGCTGATGGCCGCCATGCGCCTCAACATCCCCGTGGTGTTCGTCTCGGGCGGTCCGATGGAGGCCGGCAAGGTGCAGGTGAAGGGCGCGATCCGCGCGCTCGACCTGGTCGACGCCATGGTCGTGGCCGCCGACGACAAGTACACCGACGAAGAGGTCGAGGCGATCGAGAAGGCCGCCTGCCCGACCTGCGGCTCGTGCTCGGGCATGTTCACCGCCAACTCGATGAACTGCCTGACGGAAGCCTTGGGCCTGTCGCTGCCGGGCAACGGCTCGGTGCTGGCCACCCACGCCGACCGCGAGGCCCTGTTCAAGGAAGCCGGCCGTCTGGTCGTCGACCTGTGCCAGCGCTGGTACGAGCAGGACGACGCCACGGCCCTGCCGCGCGGCATCGCCACCCGGGCCGCGTTCGAGAACGCCATGAGCCTGGACATCGCCATGGGCGGGTCCACCAACACGGTGCTTCATCTGCTCGCCGCCGCGCATGAGGGCGAGGTGGATTTCACCATGGCCGACATCGACCGGCTGTCGCGCCGCGTGCCCTGCCTGTCGAAAGTGGCCCCGGCCAAGGCCGACGTGCACATGGAGGACGTCCACCGCGCCGGCGGCGTGCCGTCGATCAGGCCGCCGCGCTCCAGCTCGCCCAGGATCGCCG
>JASGDR010000276.1:0-2587 GCA_047607095.1 Caulobacter sp. | reverse complement strand
TCGGTTCGGGATCCGGTTCAGGGCTTCGACCGCGGCGAGATCCGACGGGTTCGGCTCGGGGCGGCCGAAGCCCTGAACCGGATCCCGAACCGAACCTCCGGCCGTCGCAGGACCGGGTAGCGCGGGCGCTCCCCGCCCCCTTCCCGGACCTTCCCAGCCATCACCGCCAAGGCCCCGCCATCGGCGACACGGCGCGCGATCCTCGCGCGTCGCCGCTTTTCTATTTTCTGACCCGATCCCGAGCCGCCGCGCTTTCGGGATCATCCGGCATTCCTGAAAGAACCCGACCCGTGACCGACACCCGCAACAAGACCACCGACACCAAGAGCGACGTGCAATCCGTGGAAGAACGCCTGGCCTTCATGGAGATGTCGCCTGAAAGCCGCGCCGCCATCCGATCCATCAAGAGCCTGGTCGATCGGGAGCTGCCCATCGCCCTCGACAGGTTCTACGACCAGGTGCGGCGGACGCCCGAGCCCCTGGCCTTCTTCGCCTCGGAGGAGCACATCGGCCGGGCCAAGGGCGCGCAGACGGGCCACTGGGTCAACATCGCCAACGGCGACTTCAACGCCGACTACGCCGCCAAGGTGCGGACGATCGGCACCGTCCACGCCCGTATCGGCCTGGAGCCGCGTTGGTACATCGGCGGCTATGCGATCGTGCTGGACCACCTGATCACCACGGCCGTCGAGGCGCTCTTCCCGAAGTGCGGCCTGTGGCCCCGCAAGTCCGACATGACCCCGGCGCAGATCGGCCGGGCGCTGGGCGGTCTGGCCAAGGCGGTGCTGCTCGACATGGACCTGGCGATCTCGGTCTATCTGGACGAGGCCGAGAAGGCCAAGCAGGCCGCGCAGGCCTCGGCGATCGCCCAGGAACAGGCGCTCGTCGCCGAGCGCTTCGGCGCGACCATCGCCCAGATCGCCGACAAGGACCTGACCTGCCAGATTTCCGGCGACCTGCCCGAGGCCTATTCGGCGCTGCGCAGCGACTTCAACCGCTCGGTCGACATCCTGCGGCAGGCGCTGCGCACCGTGGGCGACAACGCCGCGTCGATCGACACCTCGGTGGCCGAGATCAGCCGGGCGTCGAGCGACCTCGCCACGCGCACCGAGCGGCAGGCCGCATCGGTCGAGAAGACCGCGAACTCGCTGGAGCGCCTCACCGCGGCGATCGGCGACACGGCCAAGCGCGCCGAAGAGGTCGGCGTCGTCGCCGCCGGCTCCAGGGTCGGCGCCGAGCGGTCCGGCGAAGTGGTTCAGCGGGCGGTGTCGATCATGAGCGAGATCGAACATTCCTCCAGCAAGATCGGCAAGATCACCGACATGATGGACGAGATCTCGTTCCAGACGAACCTTCTGGCCCTCAACGCCGGCGTCGAGGCCGCCCGCGCGGGCGAGGCCGGGCGGGGCTTCGCCGTGGTCGCCCAGGAGGTGCGGGTGCTGGCCCAGCGGGCCTCCGACGCGGCCCGGGAGATCAAGACCCTGATCGCCGAGTCCGAGAAGCAGGTTTCCGAGGGCGTCTCGCTGGTCGGCGAGACGGGAGCGGTGCTGCGGGGCATCATCGCCGACGTGAACATCGTCCACGAGCATATCGCCGCCATCGTCGAGGCCTCCCGGGCCCAGGCCTCGGGCCTGCAGGAGATCAGCGCGGCCATGGCGACGATGGACCACGACACCCAGCAGAACGCCGCCATGGTCGAGCAGTCCTCGGCGGCCACCCACAGCCTGGCGATCGAGAGCGAGGAGCTTCGGCGGCTTCTGGCCGGCTTCAATCTGGGAGGGGCCGTCGCGAGGGGCCGCTGGGACGCGTCGACGGGCCGTCCGGTCGCGGCATGACCGGGCGGCGACCGCCGCGCGCGCTTTCAATTGGGACGAAAGTCGGGCCGTGTCACGGCAACGCCTCCCCGTGCATCAGGTTTGTATTGCAACGCCAAGATTGAGCGGCGGTCGTCCTTATTTGTGAAATCGCAGCGAGATCGTCGCTGCGCAACCTCGCGCGGAAGCGGCGCCGCGGATCGGGTTTTCGAGTCGAGGCGCGCCCTCAACCCGGAGCCCCAGTGCCTGATAGCGCCGAAGACGCCTCGACCGGCCAAGCCAAGGGATTGGAAGCGCTGATGTTCCGCCCGGTCCCGCTGTGGACCGTGCTGCTGACGGCGCTGGCCGGGCTCTGCGTCGCGGGCGCCGTGGCCGGGGTCGCCAGGGAGCCCGAGAAGCACGGCGCCCTGGGCCGCGCCGTGGTCGAGGTCACCGCGATTCCGCGGACCCTGAAGAGCCTGACCAAGCATCCCAAGCCCTACGCGCCCAAGAAGCCCTCGCCCTACGCCGAGCGCGAACGCTGGCCGGACGGCTTCTGGCGCGATCCCGCCCCGGCCTTCACCGATCCCGGCCACGCCCTGATCACCGTCTACGACCCCAGGCGCCGGCGGGCGGTGATCCGGCTGATCCGGCTCAGCGACGGCAAGCTGCGGCGCGAGTACGTTCCCGACATCGCGGCGGTCAACGCCCGCTCGACCTTCCGCTCGCCCCTGGTCGACCTGCGCCGCGATCGCAATGTGCGCCGCGCCCTGCCCATGCACCCCCTGCTGATG
>JASGDR010000275.1:0-4340 GCA_047607095.1 Caulobacter sp. | reverse complement strand
GTCTCCAACCTGGCCCACGGCCTGAAGACGCCGCTGGCGACGCTGGCGGTGCGTCTGGCCGAGCCCGGGCGCGATCCCGACGGCAGCCTGGCCGGGCTGATCGCCCAGATCGACGGCGCGATCGGCCATCACCTGGGCCGGGCCCGCGCCGCGTCGCCCGGCGCGCCTGGCCGCCCGGCGCTGCAGGTCAAGCCGCGCCTGGAGGACCTGGTCGCGGCCCTGTCGCGGATCCACGCCGCCGCCGGCGTGCGCGCGGAGCTCGACATTCCCGACGACCTGTTCGTGGCCTGCGATCCGCAGGACTTCGACGAGATGACCGGCAACCTGCTCGACAACGCCTGGAAGTTCGCCGAGCGGACGGTGCGGGTCGCCGCCCGCCGCGAGGGCGCGCGGGCGCTGCTGGTCATCGACGACGACGGTCCGGGCCTTACCGACGAGGCCGCCGCCGCCGCCCTGGTGCCCGGCAGCCGCCTGGACGAGCGGGGGGCGGGGCACGGTTTCGGCCTGCCGATCGCCCTGGAGCTGGCCGAACTTCACGACGGCGCCCTGACCCTGGGCCGCGCCTCGATCGGCGGGCTTCGCGTCACCTTGGCCCTGCCGGCGCGAGGCGGCGAGGCCGCTGAAGGCTGACGCGGCGTTCCCAATGCCGTGATCGGTCGGCCAGGCGACGAACAAGCTTCGCCGATCTGCTAGGGTCGCGGCGAGGGCTTCGATGAAAACCTATACGTTCGTCTGTCTGGCCGCGAACCAGGTCGCCACGGCCGTCGACATCCAGGATCTGGACGAGGGGGCCTATCGTCGGCACGCCCTGTCGCTGCTGCGCGACCACGCCAGCGCCGAGACCATCGAGGTGTGGCTGGACGAGGCGGTGATCGACCTCGTCGAGCGGGCGGGGGCCGTTCTCGGGGCGCCCGCGGCAGGTTAGGCGCTAAAAAGCCCCCACGCGCCTCGAATCGAGCCGTCGACATCTGCTAGGCTGGCGGGCCGAAACGAATCTGATTGATGAACAAGCCCGTCCTTCCTCCCCCCGGCGGTCCCGGCGACGGCGACCGCATCCTCGAAGAGCCGCTGACCGAAGCGCTGTCCAAGCGCTATCTGGCCTATGCGCTGTCGACCATCGGCTCGCGGGCGCTGCCCGACGTGCGCGACGGCATGAAGCCGGTGCACCGGCGCGTGCTCTACGCCATGAGCAACATGCGCCTGAACCCCGAGTCCGCCGCGCGCAAGTGCGCCAAGGTGGTCGGCGAGGTGATGGGTAACTTCCACCCGCACGGCGACCAGTCGATCTACGACGCCCTGGTGCGCCTGGCCCAGGACTTCGCCCAGCGCATTCCGCTGGTCGAGGGGCAGGGCAACTTCGGCAACATCGACGGCGATAACGCCGCGGCCATGCGTTACACCGAATGCAAGATGACGGAGGCGGCGACGCTTCTGCTCGACGGCATCGACGAGGACGCGGTCGACTTCCGGCCCACCTACGACGGCCAGGACGAAGAGCCGGTGGTTCTGCCGTCGGGCTTCCCGAACCTGCTGGCCAACGGCTCGGCCGGCATCGCCGTCGGCATGGCTACCTCGATCCCGCCGCACAATCCGGCCGAGCTGATCGACGCCTGCCTGCTGCTGCTGTCCAATCCCGAAGCCACGACCGCCGAGATCCTCGAGCGCGTGCCCGGCCCGGACTTCCCGACCGGCGGCGTCATCGTCGAGCCGGCCGCGTCCCTGCTTGAAACCTACGAGACCGGCCGCGGCGGCATCCGCACCCGCGCCAAGTGGGAAAGGGAGGAAACCGGCCGCGGCACCTACCAGATCGTCGTCACCGAGATCCCGTATCAGGTGAAGAAGTCGGATCTGGTCGAACAACTGGCCGACCTGATCGAGAGCAAGAAGGCGGCCCTGCTGGGCGACGTCCGCGACGAGAGCGCCGAGGACATCCGTCTGGTGCTCGAGCCGAAGTCCAAGAACGTCGAGCCCGAAGTGCTGATGGAGAGCCTGTTCAAGCTCTCGGCGCTGGAAAGCCGCTTCTCGGTCAACATCAACGTGCTGGACGCGCGCGGCACCCCCGGGGTGATGGGCATCAAGTCGGCCCTGATGGCGTTCCTGGCCCACCGCCGCGAGGTGCTGACCCGCCGGGCCCGCCATCGCCTGGCCAAGATCGAAGCCCGCCTGCACATCCTCGACGGCCTGCTGATCGCCTACCTCAATCTCGACGAGGTGATCCGCATCGTCCGCTACGAGGACAAGCCGAAGGAAAAGCTGATCGAGGCCTTCGCGCTGTCGGACATCCAGGCCGACGCCATCCTCAACACCCGCCTGCGCCAACTGGCCAAGCTGGAGGAGATGGAGATCCGCCGCGAGCACGCCGAACTGGTGGAAGAGCGCGACGGCATCCTGGCCATGCTGGCCAGCGACAAGAAGCAGTGGGACCTGGTCGGCACGGGCCTGCGCCAGGTGCGCGCCTCCCTGATCAAGATCAAGCACCCGCTGGACAAGCCGCGCCCGACGGGCGTGACCGGCCGCTCGGTCTTCGACGTGGCCCCGGTGGTCGACGCCGACGCCGCCATCGAGGCGATGATCGTGCGCGAGCCGATCACGATCATCCTGTCCGAGCGCGGCTGGATCCGCGCCGCCAAGGGCAAGATCGACGATCCGTCGGAGCTGAAGTTCAAGGAAGGCGACAAGCTGGGCTTCCTGGTCCCGGCCGAGACCACCGACAAGCTGCTGCTGTTCACCTCGGACGGCCGGTTCTTCACGCTGGGCTGCGCCAACCTGCCGTCGGCGCGGGGCCATGGCGAGCCGGTGCGGATGATGATCGAGCTGGACGACAAGGTGAAGATCATCGACGTCTTCCCGTTCAAGGCCGGCCGCAAGCGCATCCTGGCCTCCAAGCAGGGCTACGGCTTCCTGCTGCCGGAGGAGGAGGCCCTGGCCAACCGCAAGGCGGGCAAGCAGGTGCTGACCGTCGACGCCGCCGGCGCGGCCTTCTGCCTGGAAGCCGTCGGCGACCAGCTGGCGGTGGTGGGCGACAACGGCAAGATCCTGATCTTCCCGCTGGAAGAGCTGCCGGAGATGCCGCGCGGCAAGGGCGTAAAGCTGCAGGCCTACCGCGAGGGCGGCTTGCGCGATGGTCTGTCGTTCAACGCCGAGACCGGCGGCTACTGGATCGACTCGGCGCTGCGGCGCCGCGAATGGACCGATTGGCAGACCTTCGTCGGCCGCCGGGCCGGCGCGGGCAAGCTGGCGCCCAAGGGGTTCCCGACCTCCAAGCGGTTCCGGCCCAAGTAGATGTGATATGGGCGGGAGCGGGCGCGCGTAGTCGGCGCCATGCTCTCGCCAACCACCTGTGAGATAAGTCGAATTATGAGCTTGTGGCGCAAGTCCGTCGGGGCCCTGGCCGGGTTCCTGGGCCTGACCGCCGCCCATCCCGGGGTGGCGAACGCCCTGCCGCGCGCCGCCAAGCCGGAGGCCGTCGGCTTCTCGTCGGACAGGCTCAAGCGCGTCGACGAGACCCTGCAGCGTCTGGTCGACCAGGGCCAGATCGCCGGCGGCGTGACCCTGCTGGCCCGCCACGGCAAGATCGTCAGCACCCAGGCGTTCGGCAGGCGGGCCCTGGAAGACGCGCAGCCGATGCCGGCCGACGCCATCTTCCGCATCCGTTCGGAGACCAAGCCGGTCACGGGCGTGGCCATGCTCATCCTCTATGACGAGGGGCGCTGGAAGCTTGACGATCCGATCACCAAGTTCATTCCCGAATTCGAGAACCTGCGCATCGCCAACGGCGTCGACGCCAGCGGACGGCCGATCCTGTCGCCGATCAGCCGGCCGCCGACCATGCGCGAGCTGATGACCCATACGGCGGGCTTCGCCTACGGCATCGCCGACGATCCGGGCAGCCTCGCCGACCAGGCCTATTACCGGGCCGGGGTGCTGCAGTCGGACTCGCTGTTCTCGATGGTCCAGAAGATCGCCGACCTGCCGATGTATTCGGAGCCCGGCAAGCTGTGGCGCTACAGCGTCGCGGCCGACATCCAGGGCCTGATCATCGAACGCCTGACGGGCCAGGCCCTGCCGGTCTTCATGCAGCAGCGGATCTTCAAGCCGCTGAAGATGAAGGACACCGCCTTCTGGGTTCCGGCCGACAAGACCGCGCGGCTGGCGGCGCTCTACGACGCCGATCCCGCGACCGGAAAGCTCATTCCCGCCGTCGAGGGCGGCTGGCGCGACGTGACCAAGCCGCCGCCGGCGCCGTCGGGGGGAGGGGGGCTGCTCTCCACCGCCCAGGACTTCGCCCGCTTCGCCCAGATGATCCTCAACGGCGGCGATCTGGACGGTGTGCGCATTCT
>JASGDR010000274.1:0-19979 GCA_047607095.1 Caulobacter sp. | reverse complement strand
GTGATGGGGCGGATCGGGGCGGCCGGCTTGGCGGCGGCCTTGGCCGGGGCGGGCGGCGGCTCGGCCGCGGCCGCGGGGGCGCTGGGCACCGCCCGGATCTCCTCGGCGGTGATCACCTGCACGTGGCCCGGGGCGCCGGAATAGCCGCGACCGGCCATCAGCCCCGCCAGCTCGCCCTGCGAGAGGCTGGCGAACTGCAGCACGGCGTTCTCGTCGCCTTCGAAGGTCATGAGGCAGACCTGGCCGCTCTTGCGGCCGGGGAACAGCGAGGTCTCCAGCTCGATGGCCAGGGCCTGCATTTCCTCGGGATCGAGTCGTTCGGCCTTGGTGTCGGCCAGCACGAAGGCCAGGGGCGCGACGACGCCGTAGCGGCGCGGGGCCTTCCAGCGGTGCTTGAGATAAAGGTCGGCCGCGACCTCCACCTGGGCGGAGGGAACGCTGGCGCCCGCCGTCTCCGCGGCGGTGAGCAGGATACGCAGGCAGGCAATGGCCGTCATGATCGGCAATCTGACGGCCAATGCTTGGCGAAATCCTTACAAATCAAGGATAACGACGGTTTTTCTTGTTTCGATCAGGTATAGCTGCGGCAGGTTGTCGCGATCGCCGTAAGCTCTACCTGACGATGACCGGTCTTCGCGGGCGTCAGACGAAGGTCTCGCTGAGGCGGAACTCCAGGCGCTGCTTCACGCCCGGCCAGTCGAAATCGGTGATCGAGAACACGGCGGTGTCGCGCACATGGCCGGTCCAGGTGATCTTGTGGCTGCGCAGCACGCCTTCCTTGCTGGCGCCCAGCTTCTCGACCGCGGCCTGGCTGCGGGCGTTGCGCACGTCGACCATGAACTCCACGCGGATGACGCCGGAATCGAAGGCGTGGCCCAGCAGCAGGCGCTTGGACTCCGGGTTCACCGGGCCCGAGCGGGCGTCGGGATGCAGGAAGGTCGAGCCGATCTCCAGGCCCTTGTGCAGGCGGCGGATGTTCAGATAGCTCGACGTGCCGACGATCTTGCCGTCCGACAGGCGGCGGATGGCGAAGCCGATGCGTTCGCCCCGGTCGCTCTCGCCCAGCAGGGCCCCCCACCAGTCCTCGAAGCCCTCGCCGCAGCCGTTGACCGACATGATCTCCCAGCTTTCGGGGTCGCAGTCGATGGCGCCGCGCAGTTCGTCGCGCAGCTCGAGGGTGACGGGCTCCAGCCGGACGTAGCGGCCTTCGAGGGGCTTGATGGTCAGGTTCATGCCGGTGTTGTCGGTCAGGACCGGGCGCGTGACAAGCCGCTCGGTCATGCCGCACCATGTTGGGGGCGTGTTTGTTCAAGCGGGGGCGGCGTGACTGGAGAAGCAGGTGCGGCGTTCGCGCAGTTCGGGGCGTTCGCGCGGGTGTTCGAGGAGGGGCGGTATCTTGATCTCCTGCATCTGGACGCCCCGGCACCCGCCATCGACCTGATCCGGTCCATCGTCGGGGCCGATCCTTCGGCGCGGGAGGGCGAGGTGGTCGCGCTGCTGCGGCCCGACAGCTTCTGGCGCGCCCAACTGGTCGGCGTCGCGGCGGTGCTGTCCGGTGTTTCCGGCCCGGCGACCCTGGCGGCGGTCTGGCGCGCGCTCGAACATCCCAGTTGGGTTTCGCCGCAGCTGGCCGCGACCCTGTCCCTGGTCGATCCCGCATTCATCGCTGGCGCGCAAAGGCGGCTCGACAGCCTTTGCCATGTGGATGCTGAGCCTGTCCGTCAGCGGTTCAGGCAGTCCGTCGAGCACTGCCCGGATTTCAAAGACGGCAAGCAGATGGCGGCGCTCCTGGCTCTGCTGGAAACGATCCACGGCCAGACATGGGTAAGGGCTTATGGCGAGAGGCCCGAGGTCGAGCAGCTTTTGGCCAAGGCGCGCGAAGGGGATGGCTTGGCGCTTGGCTGGCGCGAACGCGCCGCCGCCACGCTCCTGGCCTGACGCCGCGCGAGGCCGCTTGCCGCGCCCGTAAACTCGGTGCTACACATGCTTCAAACAAGTGTTTGAACCAGGGATCGGGAACGCCATGGACTTCGACATCTCTCCCCGCCAGCGGGAATTCCTCGACCGCGTGAACGCCTTCATCGAGGAAAACGTGCGTCCGGCGATCCCCGCCTACGAAGCCGAGATGGACGTTCTGGGCGCCGAGCGCTGGAAGGTCGTCCAGGTGCTGGAAGAGCTGAAGAAGAAGGCCAAGGCCGCCGGCCTGTGGAACTTCTTCATGCCGCCGCACAGCGGCCAGGTGCATGTCGACGACACCTTCGAGTTCGAGGGCGTGCAGCTGACCAACCTCGAATACAGCCTGATCGCCGAGCAGCTGGGCAAGATCGGCTTCGCGTCGGAGGTCTTCAACTGCTCGGCGCCCGACACCGGCAACATGGAAGTGCTGATGCGCTACGGCACGCTGGCGCAGAAGGAACGCTGGCTTCGTCCGCTGATGAACGGCGAGATCCGTTCGGCCTTCCTGATGACCGAGCCGGCGGTGGCCAGCTCCGACGCCACCAACATCGAGACCCGCATCGAGCGCGACGGCGACGACTACGTCATCAACGGCCGCAAGTGGTGGAGCTCGGGCGTGGGCGATCCGCGCTGCAAGGTCGCGATCGTCATGGGCAAGACCGATCCGACCGCCTCCACCCACCAGCAGCAGAGCCAGATCCTGGTGCCGATGGACGCGCCCGGCATCGAGGTGGTGCGCATGCTGCCGGTGTTCGGCTTCGACGACGCTCCGCACGGCCACGCCGAGGTGATCCTCAAGGACGTCCGCGTGCCGGTCGAGGACGGGCTCATCCTGGGCGAGGGCCGCGGCTTCGAGATCGCCCAGGGCCGCTTGGGCCCGGGCCGCATCCACCACTGCATGCGCACCATCGGCGCGGCGGAAGTGGCGCTGGAGAAGATGGTCAAGCGCCTGATGACCCGCAAAGCTTTCGGCAAGTACATCTCCGAGCACTCGGTGTGGGAGCAGCGCATCGCCGAGGCCCGCATCGACATCGAGATGTGCCGCCTCTTGTGCCTCAAGGCCGCCGACATGATGGACAAGGCCGGCAACAAGGCCGCCCGTCTCGAGATCGCGATGATCAAGGTCGCCGCGCCGCGCATCGCGCTGAAGGTGATCGACGACGCCATCCAGGCCCACGGCGGCGGCGGCGTCACCACCGACTTCGGCCTGGCCAAGCTCTATGCCGGCATCCGCACCCTGCGCCTGGCCGACGGCCCCGACGAGGTCCACTGCCGCACCATCGCCCGGATGGAATATTCCAAGTACGGCGACCTGGCCTACAAGCAGAAGGCCGAGAAGGAAGCCGCGCTGCACGTGCCGGGGATTCGCTGATCCGGTAGCGGGTCGAGCTTCGAGGAACCTCCCCCTGTGGGGGAGGCGGCTGAAGGCCGGTGGGGGGAAGTTTTCAGCTTCCGCCGCGCCGGCCTTTCTCGCATCCACGCCCCCCCACCGATCGCTGACGCGATCGCCTCCCCCACGGGGGGAGGTTCCTTGTGGCGCGGCTATCGGACCTAGAAGCTCGGCGCGACGATCGCCCGGGCTTGCGTCTCGTCGCAGCGGATCTGGTCGATCATCAGCTCGATGCTGTCGAACTTCAGTTCCGGGCGCAGGAAGGCCACCAGCTGGGTCTCGATGACCTGGCCGTAGAGGTCTTCGTCGAAGTCGAACAGCCAGGTTTCCAGCCGGGTCTCGACCTCGCCCGTCGTCGGGTTGTTGCCCAGGTTGGCGACGCCCGGGATCACCCGGCCGTCGGGCAGGCGGGTGCGGGTGGCGTAGACGCCGAGCTTGGGCACCACATAGTCGACGATCTCGACATTGGCCGTGGGAAAGCCCAGCTGTCGGCCCAGCTGCTGGCCGCGGCGAACCACGCCCTCGATGGCGAAGGGGCGGCCCAGGATCCGGGCGGCCTCCTCGGGCTTGCCGGCCCGCAGCGCCTCGCGCACGCCGGTGGACGAGAACTTCTCGCCGTCGCGGTTGGCCACGGGCTCGGCCACCGAGACCGAGAAGCCCAGTTCCGCGCCGTAGGCCTTCATCGCCTCGGGGCTGCCGGTGCGGCCCTTGCCGAACGAGATGTCGAAGCCCACGGCCACGTGGCGGATGCCCAGGCCCTGGTGCAGCACGCGCTCGGCGAAGGCCCGGTCGTCCAGCGTGGCCATCTCGAAGTCGAACGGCAGCAGGTAGAGGAAGTCGACGCCCAGATCGCTCAGCAGGCGGGCCTGCTGCTCGATGGTCATCAGCCGGAAGGCCGGCTCGGTGGGGCGGAACAGGCGCCGGGGGTGCGGGTCGAAGGTGACCACGCCCAGCGGAACCTTCAGCTCGCGCGCGGCGCGGGCGGCCTCGGCGATCACCTGCTGGTGGCCGCGATGGACGCCGTCGAAATTGCCCAGGGCGACGGCCGCGCCCTTTTCCTCGGGCGGCACGCCCTTCCAGCCGTGGACGATCTTCAGGCGCACGCGCGGATCCATCTTCAGGCCGCCTTCTTCGGAACCAGGACCACGGCCTCGCCGTCGACCACGGCCTTCCTGCCGACGATGCAGGTGGTGGACAGCGTCACCCGGCCCTTGGCCTCGTCGATGGCGGTGACCGCCACCTTGACCACGACCGTGTCGCCGATGCGCACCGGCCGCTTGAAGTTCAGCGATTGCGACAGATAGACCGCGCCGGGGCCGGGCAGGCTGGTTCCCAGCGCCGCCGAGATGTAGCCGGCCGACAGCATGCCGTGGGCGATGCGCTCGCCGAAGCTGGTCGCCGCGGCGTAGTCGGCGTCGAGGTGCACGGGGTTGGTGTCGCCGGTGACGTCGGCGAAGGCCTGGATGTCGGCCTCGCCCACGGTGCGGCTGAGTTCGGCGCTCTGGCCGACGCTCAAGTCCTCGAGAAAGAGACCCATGCGATCCCCGATCCTGCGTTCTTATTCTTGGTCAGGTCTTTTAGCGCGGCCGGCCCGCTTCACCAGACCAGATCGGCGACGGCGTGCGTCGCGCCGACGCTTTCGGCGGCCAGCAGCTGGGCCACGGCCTCGGGCGACAGCAGGCCGTCGGCGCCCAGCGCCTTCTCGCCATGGATGCCCTTGGCGATGAACAGGCAGGCCAGCTTCTGGTTCTCGGCGCCCAGTATGTCGGTGATGATCCCGTCGCCGATGCACAGCACGCGCGAGCGATCCACCGGGCCGCCCTTCAGGCGCTCGGCTTCCGCCAGGGCGAGGTCGTAGATCGCCGCATAGGGCTTGCCGGCCATCACGACCCGGCCGCCCAGCTCCTCATAGAGGTCGGCCAGGGCGCCGGCGCAGAAGATCAGCTTGTCGCCGCGCTGCACCACCCGGTCGGGGTTGGCGCAGATGAACAGGAGGCCGCGGTCGGCGGCCACCTTCAGGCGGTCGCGATAGTCCTCGGGGGTTTCGGTCTCGTCGTCGTAGAGGCCCGAGCACAGGATGAAGTCGGCGTCCTCGCAGCCGGCCAGCGTCAGGTCGAGCCCGGCCCACAGCGGCGCGTCGCGGTCGGGGCCGACCTTCCAGACCTTCTTGCCCGCCTGGGGCGTCAGCAGCGAGCGGGTGGCGTCGCCGCTGGTGACGAAGGCGCTCCAGGCCTCGCGCTGCACCTTCAGGCCGTCCAGCTGGCTCAGCACGTCCTTCGAGGGGCGCGGGGCGTTGGAGATCAGCACCACCGGGCCGTGGTCGCGGTTGAACCGCTCCAGGGCGTCGCAGGCTTCCGGGAAGTTGCGCACGCCGTTGTGGATCACGCCCCACACGTCGCAGAGCACCACGTCGTAGCGGTCGGTCAGGGCGGAAAGGCCGGCGGGAAAGTCGATCATGGTCTGGGCGGGTACCGGGCGTGCGATCAGGCGTCAATGGCGATGGCGGGCGGGTGGTCTGACGGCCCGTGCATGTGAACGCATGTGGTGTCGGTGCAAGTAGGTATCAACGTGATGTTCGGATGAATCTTGTTCTCAAAATGAGAAGTAACGACGTTCGTTATTATAAGAAATTTATCTACGGAATTTAATATTTTGCGGTTAAGCTTACAATAAGAACTGGCATCTATTTCTTTTGGCAGGGGGGCGCGGAGCAGTTCCGAGCCTGAATTTGCAAAAGAGTTTAGTATCATGCGTAGTGTTGCTAAGAAATCGGCTCTGTTCTGCTCGGCCGTCGTGGTCTCGTTCTTCGCCGCTCAAGGCGCTTTTGCTCAAACCACTGCCGGCACCGGCGCGACCGCCACCGGTTATGACACCGCCGCCGTCGGCGTGTACGCCACGGCCAGCGGCGATTACGCCAACGCCGTGGGCGCGGGCGCCACGGCCAGCGGCGGCCACTCGGTGGCGATCGGCCACTACGCCACGGCCAGCGGCGAATCCTCGATCCAGATCGGCTCGCACGGCACCGCTTCGGGCGCCTACTCGACCGTCGTCGGCAACTATTCCTCGGCGACCGGCAACTACAGCTCGGTGCTCGGCGCCAACGCCACCGCCACGGGGACCAACAGCGTGGCCATCGGCTACGGCTCGATCGCCGATGAAGACAACACCGTCTCGGTCGGCACCTCGACCTCGACCCGCCGCATCACCAACGTTTCGGACGCCGTCAACGACACCGACGCGGTGAACCTGCGCCAGCTGGAAAGCTACAGCGCCTCGACCCTGTCCAGCGCCAACGCCTACACCGACACGGCCGTGGCCGGTGTCGTCAGCACGGCCAACGCCTACACCGACACGGCCGTGGCCGGTGTCGTCAGCACGGCCAACGCCTACACCGACACGGTCGCGGCCACGACCCTGACCACCGCCAACGCCTACACCGATACGGCCGCCGCCGCCGCGGTGACCACGGCCAACGCCTATACCGACACCACCGCGGCCACGACCCTCAGCTCGGCCAACGCCTATACCGACACCAAGGCCGCCGCGACCCTCACCGCCGCCAACGCCTACACCGACTGGCGCGTCGACACCCTGGCCGCCCAGTTCGACAACCGCATGAACAACCTCTCGGCCCGTCTCGACGGCGTCGGCGCCATGAGCTCGGCCATGTCGATGATGGCCGCCAACAACGCCGGCCAGGCCGCGGGCCTGACCAACCGCCTCGCCGTGGCCGTCGGCGGCTATCGCGGCCAGGGCGCCATCGCCGTCGGCTATTCGCACAACAGCCGCGCGGTCAGCTACAACGTCGGCTTCTCGGCCACCGGCCGCGACGTGATGAGCGGCGGCAGCGTCGGCTTCGCCTGGTAATTTCGCCTGGAAACAGGAGCGCAGAAGCGCCGGCCACGCAGAAGGCGTGAAACGACAGGGCCCCGGAGCATTGCTCCGGGGCCTTTCTCGTATCTTCAGGACGCGTCGTGGAAGATCACGCCCAGGGTGCGACGCCGTCCGCCCCGCACCTCGCTGACCCCATGGCGCAGGATCCGGCGGTGCACGCCCCGGCTTCCCTCCGCCGGCCGTTCGCGCACGGCGAAGATCACGCCCTCGCCCTGGCCCAGCGGCACGACCTGGGCGGCCGACTGCTGGCGCGGACGCTGCTCGACCAGCACGAACTCGCCGCCTTCGAAGTCGCGCCCCGGCTGGTCGAGCAGGAAGGCGGCCTGCAGCGGAAAGACGTGCTCGCCGTAGAGGTCCTGGTGCAGGCAGTTGTAGTCGCCCGGCCCGTAGGTCAGCAGCAGGGGCGTCGGCCGCGCCTGGCCCGCCGCGTGGCAGCGGTCCAGCATGGCCGGCAGGTCGTCCGGAAAGCGGCGGTCCTCGCCCAGCCTCCGCATCCAGCCGTTGGCGATCGCGGCCAGCGGCGGATAGAGGCCGCTCCGCAGTTTCTGCACCGTCTCGGGCAGGGGATAGGCGAAATACTTGTACTCGCCGCGCCCGAAGCCGTGGCGGGCCATGGCCACCCGGCTGCGGAACGGCGTCTCCTCGGGATAGAGGCCGGCCAGGCGGCCGCAGGTCTCCGGCGTCAGCACCGGTCCCGTGGTCGCCCAGCCGCGCGCGTCGAGTTCGGCGGCGATGCGGGTCCAGTCCAGGTTCAAGCCGCCGCCTCCTGTGCGACGCCTTCCCGCGCCAGCAGGGCCCGCTTGCGCTCGACGCCCCAGCGATAGCCTGAAAGGCCGCCGTCCGAGCGCACCACGCGGTGGCAGGGCGTCAGAACGGCGACCGGATTGGCCCCGCAGGCCTGGGCCACGGCCCGCACCGCCGAGGGGCGGCCGATGGCGCGGGCGACCTGCGCATAGGAGGCGGTGGTTCCCGCCGGGATGTCGCGCAGCGCCTTCCAGACGGCGCGCTGCAGGTCGGTGCCGCGTTCGTCCAGCGCCAGGCCGGCCGGACGACCGCCGTCGACGGCGGCGACCAGGGCGGCCAGGGCGGGACCGGCGGCGGCGGCGTCCTCCAGCAGGCGGGCGCGGGGGAAGCGGGCGGCCAGGTCCTCGCGCATCTCCGTCCGGTCGCGGCCGAGGATCAGCAGGGCCAGGCCCGTCTGCGACGTCGCCGCCAGGGCCAGGCCCAGGGGCGTGTCGCCGAAGCCGTAGCGCAGGGTCTCGATCGGCTCGTCCGGGCGGCAGCGCAGGCAGGCGCGAAGGCCCGCCGCCCGGGCCGCCTCGCGGGTGTCGTGGAAGGCGACGTTCCTGCGCAGGGGGCGTCCCGCGCAGCTGGGGCGGCAATAGACGCCGGTGGTGCGCACGCCGCAGAAAAAGGCGCCGTCGGCAGCGCGGTCGCGGCGCTCGATCGCGGCCCAGCGGGCGTCGTCGGTGGTGTAGGCGGCCATGGAAGCGATGGTCATGTCGGGCTCCTTTCGGATCTGCCCGCAGCATCGCGCCGCTTCGGGCGCCCGTCATTCCGATGCTTGCGGTCTCAGCGCTCCTCCGCCGTGGCCGCGCGGTGCCCATAGCTCAGCACCCTCGTGACGATCCAGCCGTCGCCCTCGCGCTTCCAGACGATCACGAACTTGGCGATGCCGGCGCAGCCCTGGTCCTTCTGGCAGAAGCGGTGCTCGCCCTCCTCGATCGCCCCGAAGTCCTTGATCGGATAGACCCGCAGCGTGCCGGGGATCAGCTCGCGCCGCACCTTGCCGCAGATGTACTTGCGGGTGCTGTCGATCACCGATTGGCGCTCCCAGGTGACCCCGCCCTCGTCGTGATAGAACTCGACGTCGGGCGCGAAGGCCGCCTCAAAGGCGTCGAGGGCGCAGGCGTTATAGGCGTCGAAGAGCTTGCGGTCCTGGGCGGTGATCGCCTCGGTCAGCGACGGTTCGGCCGCCCCTGCCGCGCTTGCCCCGCCCATCGCCGCCAGCAGCGCCGTCGCCATCATCGCCTTGCGCATGATCCCCTCCTTCTCCGTTCGGAAGGAGCTTGGCCGGGCAGGGCGGTGGGAGCCGAGTGAATTCCGGCTCATGACCAAGGCTTAATGCGAAACCGCCGC
The DNA here is from genome assembly GCA_047607095.1 of Caulobacter sp. Taxonomy (GTDB): domain Bacteria; phylum Pseudomonadota; class Alphaproteobacteria; order Caulobacterales; family Caulobacteraceae; genus Caulobacter. Next base: position 10,600 of record JASGDR010000274.1, on the reverse strand, counting down.
CCGGGCGGCCCGGACGGCGGTCGAAAGGATCAGCCTGCGAGAGCGCCTACCAGCCGCCGGCGCGGCGGCGCAGCGGGGCCTGGATGAAGTCGGCCGGCGGGGCCGTCTCGGCCAGGACGGCGTCGCGGATGGCCCGCGGCTCGCCGAACAGGTGGCCCTGGCCGTAGCCGATGTCGAGATCGAGGATCTCGGCGATCTGGCGCTCGCTCTCGACCTTCTCGGCGATCACCTCGACGCCGTAGCGGCGCATCAGGGCGGCGAAGTCGGCGGCGTTCAGGTCGGGCAGCGAGCTCAGCACCAGCTTGCCGTCCTGCTCTTCCAGCTGCTCGAGGATCAGCTGGGCGCCGACCTTGACGAACTTGACGTCGGCGCGGGCCAGGTCCTGGAAGTCGAGATCCAGGTCCACGACCTTGTCGAGGCTGAACTGGAAGCCCAGGCTCGCCAGGCGGGCCATGTGGCGGGCTTCCACCGGGCCGCGCTGGTTGAAGGCGGTCTGGCCCAGTTCGAAGATCAGCGAGCCGGCCAGGTCCTTGTGGCCCTGCAGGAACTCGAGGAACTGGGGGAAGAAACTTTCGTCGGCCAGGCTGGCCAGCGAGATGTTGCAGAAGATCCCGACCTTGCGGTCCTGCTTGGCCAGGCGGCGCACGATCTGCACGCAGCGGAACAGCAGCAGGTTGTCGATGGCCGTCATCAGGCCTTCGGACTCGGCGACCGCCAGGTACTCGGCCGGCATCATCACGCGGCCGGTCTCGTCGCGCAGGCGCGAGAAGCTTTCGTAGAAGACGGTGCGGCGCTGGGGCAGGCTGACGACCGGCTGCAGGTAGAGGTCGACGCGGTTCTCGGCCAGGGCGTCCTGCACGATCTCCAGCATGGCGTTGACCGGGGCGGGCGCGCGGGCGTTGGCGGCGCTGTGGCGGGCGGCCGCGACCTGGTGGGTCAGCTGGTTTTCCAGACGCTCGCTCATGCGCTGCATCAGGTCTTCGAGCTGGTGGACCTCGCTGGTCAGCTCGGCCGAGCGCTTCTCGGCGTCCTCGGCGACGGTCTCGACCAGGGTGGTCATGCGCGCGTCGATCTTCTCGATCTGCTCGACCAGGATGGAATGGGCCTCGCGCACGGTCTCGATGTCCAGCTTCAGCTGGGCGTTGTCGAAGACGTTGCTGATGATGCCGTGGAACGCGAAGCACAGGCCGAGCGACCCGATGAAGGCCGACAGGCCGACGGCCGGCGTCGCTCCCATGCGCCACAGCAGCAGGGAGACGATCAGAGCCAGGCAGAGATAGGCGCCGGTCAGCAGAGCCAGCTTTAGCCTTCGCATTTCGAGTCCCTACGAATCGCTTGCAAAAATTAATGCAACCGAGGCGGCCTTGAGTCGAATAGATTAACGCGGCTGGGCCATTACGCCGCGCTTCCCCTGTTGATTTTTTTCGAGACCGCCGTTCGCGGCGGCCATCCTTTCGTCGACAGTGGCGGTTAGGGCTGATAACCGTTCGCAAGTTTTTGCCGGGGCCGCCTGCATGTCCGACGCCGTTCTCATCGCCGAAACCGTCACCGGAGCGCCGACCCGCGCCCTGAGCACGGCGTCTTTGGGCGAGAAGGGCGTGATCGTGGCCGTGCGCGGCGACACCGGCGCGCCCGAGGCCGTCGCCGCCGAGGAACTGGAGCGCCGTCTGCTGGAGATGGGCTTCGTCGAAGGCGCGCGCGTCGAGGTTCTGCAACACGGCCTCTTCGGCCGGGATCCCATGGCCGTGCGGGTGGACGACACCCGCGTGGCCCTGCGCCGCCGCGAGGCGCGCGCCGTGACCGTTCAGTTCGACGGAAAGACACTTTGACCGACACCGCCATCCGTCCCGCGCGCGTCGCGCTGGTCGGCAATCCGAATTCCGGCAAGACCGCGCTGTTCAACGCCCTGACCGGGGCCCGCCAGAAGGTGGCCAACTACGCCGGCGTCACCGTCGAGCGCAAGGAAGGCCATCTGACCACGCCGGGCGGCCGCACGGTCAGCGTGCTCGACCTGCCGGGCACCTATTCCCTGCGCGCCCGCAGCCCCGACGAGATCGTCACCCGCGACGCGGTGCTCGGCCGCCTGGCCGGCGAGACCGCGCCCGACGTGCTCATCTGCGTGGCCGACGCCACCAACCTGCGCCTGGTGCTGCGCCTGGTGCTGGAGCTGAAGCAGGTGGGGCGGCCGTTCGTCCTGGCCCTCAACATGTTCGACATCGCCCAGCGCCAGGGCCTGCGAATCGATCTGGAGCAGCTGTCGCGCGAGGTCGGCGCGCCGATCGTAACTACCGTGGCTACTCGCAAGCGTGGTCTCGACGAGTTGCTGACCCAGGTCGATACGCTGACGCTGACCCACTCGAACGCGACCGACAACACCTGGCGCGAGCCGAGCGCCGGCGAGATCCGCGCCGCCCACGCCGAGGCCCAGCGCATCTTCAAGGCCTGCGTGCGCCCGCCCGAGCGGCCCGACACCATCACCGGCAAGATCGACGCCGTGCTGCTGCACCCGGTGGCGGGCCTGGCGATCCTCACCGTCCTGATGTTCCTGGTGTTCCAGTCGGTGTTCACCTGGGCGACCGTGCCGGCCGACGCCATCGACGCGGGGTTCTCGGCCCTGGCGAGCCTGGTGTCCGAGCGCCTGCCCGAGGGCCTGCTCTCCAGCTTCATCGCCGACGGCCTGATCGCCGGCGTCGGCAGCGTGCTGGTGTTCCTGCCTCTGATCCTGGCGCTGTTCTTCTTCATCCTGGTCCTGGAAGACAGCGGCTACATGACCCGCGCGGCCTTCCTGCTGGACAAGCTGATGGGCGTGGCGGGGCTGCACGGACGAGCCTTCATCCCGCTGTTGTCGAGCCATGCGTGCGCCATCCCCGGGATCATGTCGACGCGGGTGATCGACAATAAGCGCGATCGCCTGACCACCATCCTGATCGCGCCGCTGATGACCTGTTCGGCGCGCGTGCCCGTCTACACGCTGATCATCGGCGCCTTCATCCCCAACCATAAGGTATGGGGCGTCCTGTCCCTGCAGGGCCTGGTGATGTTCGGTCTCTACGCCTCGGGGGTCGTCTTCGCCCTGGTGGTGTCGTTCATCATCCGCCGGGTCTTCTGGCGCGGCGTGGCCGAGCCGCTGATGATGGAGCTGCCGACCTATCGTTGGCCCGAGCCGCGCAACGTGCTGCTGAACCTCTGGACCCGGGCCCGGATCTTCATGAGCCGCGCCGGTCGCATCATCCTGCCGCTGATGGTGCTGGTCTGGGTTCTGGCCACCTTCCCCTATCCGCCGGAAGGCGCGACGGGGCCGGCCATCGACTACAGCATCGCCGGACGGGTGGGGAAGTTCATCGCGCCGGTCATGGAGCCGATCGGCTTCAACTGGCAGATGACCGTCGCCCTGATCCCCGGCATGGCCGCCCGCGAAGTGGCCGTGGCGGTGCTGGGCACGGTCTACGCCGTCGGCGGCGACGCGGATTCGCACGAGGCGCTCAGCGCCCTGCTGTCGCAGCAATGGTCGCTGGCCATGGCCCTGGCCTTCCTGGCCTGGTACGTCTTCGCGCCGCAGTGCATGCCCACCCTGGGCGTGGTCAAGCGCGAGACCAACAGCTGGATCTGGCCGACCGTGATGTTCGTCTACATGGTCGCCCTGGCCTATCTGGCGGCGTTCGTCGTCTACCACGTGGCCGTGGCGCTCGGGGCGGGGTAGGTATTGTTCTGGTTGTGTTCCGTGTTACACTCGGAGCATGACTATCAGGGTCGATATTGCGAGTGAGACGCCATTGGCCGAACTCGTCGCCCATGTTCAGGCGGGCGAGGAGGTCTTGCTTACGCAGGACGGTCGGGATGTGGTGGCGCTCAGCATAGCCAAGCAGGGCGCTGATGAGCGCCCGCGGCGTGTGCCTGGGGCGTGGGCGAAGTACGGTCCCCTGGAGGATCCTTACCTCTTCCTGCGCCCGGATCCTGAACTGGAAGAAGCAGCCCACGGGCCGATCTTTCCCGTCCAGGAGTGAAGCTGCTTCTCGACACCCATGCCGTGATCTGGTGGCTGGCCAAGCCGGAGGCGCTTTCGCGCGCCGCGTTCGACGCCATTGGGAGCAAGTCGAACGCCGTGCTGGTTAGCGCGGCGAGCGCTTACGAGATCGAGATCAAGCGGCATCGTGACGCCACGCTCGCGTCTATTCCCGAGGCGCTCTACGACGCCGTCGTGGCCACGGGATTCACATGGCTGGCTATCAAAGCGGAGCATGCGTCGGCCGCAGCGAAACTGCCGCTGCATCATCGCGATCCGTGGGATCGCATTCTTGTCCAACAGGCGGCGGACGAAGGGGCGCAATTGGTGACCTGCGACCGCGCCCTGGCCGCCTACGACGCCCCGATCCTCTGGTAACCGACGCGCTCAGCGCGTCGGGACCGGAACCTCGCCGCGGTAGTCGTAGAAGCCGCGGCCGGTCTTCTTGCCCAGCCAGCCGGCCTCGACGTACTTCACCAGCAGCGGGCAGGGGCGGTACTTGCTGTCGGCCAGACCCTCGTGCAGCACGTTCATGATGCTCAGCACGGTGTCCAGGCCGATGAAGTCGCCCAGTTCCAGCGGGCCCATCGGGTGGTTGGCGCCCAGCTTCATGGCGGTGTCGATGGCGTCGACCGTGCCGACCCCTTCGTACAGCGTGTAGATCGCCTCGTTGATCATCGGCACCAGCACGCGGTTGACGATGAAGGCGGGGAAGTCCTCGGCGTTGCTGGTGATCTTGCCCAGCGACTTGGCGAAGGCCACGGCCGTCTCGTAGGTCGGCACGTCGGTGGCGATGCCGCGGATGATCTCGACCAGCTTCATCAGCGGGACGGGGTTCATGAAGTGCAGGCCGATGAAGCGCTCGGGGCGGTCGGTGGCCGAGGCCAGGCGCGTGATCGAGATCGACGAGGTGTTCGAGGCCAGCAGGGTCTCGGGCTTCAGGTGCGGCTGCAGGCCGCGGAAGATGGCCTTCTTGAGCTCTTCGTTCTCGGTGGCGGCCTCGATGGCCAGATCGGTCTGGCCGATGGCCTCGATGGCCTCGGCGGCCGAGATGCGGGCCAGGGCGGCGTCGGCCGCGGCCTGGTCGATGATGTTGCGGCTCACCTGGCGGGCCAGGTTCTTGCCGATCAGCGCGACGCCGGCGTCGATGCGTTCGCGCGAAATGTCGTGCAGGCGGACGTCGTAACCCGCCAGGGCGCAGACATGGGCGATGCCCGAACCCATCTGACCGGCGCCGATCACGCCGACCGTCTTGATATCAACCATGAAAATCCAAGCCTTCGCTCACGATCGCGCAGGCTCCCGTCAGGGCGCGCTGGACCGTCCGCGAAGTTCTAGCACGAGGAACCGCACGCTCGCCAAGGGCTTTGCTGCGCCGCAAACGGCGGGTGACCGACGTTCCCCATGCTGTTCCGGGATTATCCGCCTGTCGGAAGGCGTCAGGCGATCAGCTCAGGGTCGTTTCGCCGCAGCCAGGCGGCGGCGTAGGAGCACAGCGGCGTGATCCGCATGCCCTCGGCCCGGGCCACCTCGGCGACCTTGGTCATCAGGCGCCCGGCCGCGCCGGTTCCGCGCAGGGCGGGATCGGCCTCCACGTGCGGGATCACCAGGCGATGGCCGCTGCGCTGATAGTCGGCGAAGGCGATCAGGCCGTCGACGTCCAGCTCGTAGCGGCTCTTGGCGGGGTTGTGGCTGAAGAGGTCGTCGCTCATGGGGCCTGAAACGCGAAAGGGGCGAAGGTGGATGCAGCGCAGCATCACCTTCGCCCCTTCACATGGCGCTCAAGCGGGCGGGATCAAGCCCGCAGCTTGCCGCCCGCCTTCTCGACCGCGGCGACGATCTTGGCCGACAGGGCCTCGATCTCGGCGTCGGTCAGGGTGGCCTCGCGCGGCTGGACCAGCACCTCGATGGCCACCGACTTGGAGCCTTCCGGCACGCCGGGGCCCTCGTAGACGTCGAAGACGCGGGCCGAGGCGATCAGGGCCTTGTCGGCGCCGGCCGCGGCCTTGACCAGGTCGCCGGCCGCCTTGGCCTTGTCGGCGACGAAGGCGAAGTCGCGGGTCAGCGGCATCAGGGGCGAGGGGGTGAAGGCCGGCTTGGTCTTCACGGCCTTCTTCTTCGGCTCGGGGATCGCCTCCAGGGTGATCTCGAAGCCGTAGACCGGGCCGGCCACGTCCAGGGCCTTCAGCACCGCCGGGTGGATCTCGCCGAACTCGGCGATCACCGCCTTGGGGCCCAGCTGCAGGCGGGCCGAGCGGCCGGGGTGCCACCACGGCGAGGCCGAGCCCTGGGCCGTCTGCAGCGAGGCGACCGGCGCGCCGATCTCCTCCAGCAGGTTCAGCAGGTCGGCCTTGATCGTGAACACGTCCTCGGCCGGGCGCTTGTCCCAGGCGCGCGGCGGGCGCGGGGCGAGAACGCCGGCGACGACCGTGCGCTGGTCCTTGGGGCCGTCGCTCAGGAACACCGGGCCGACCTCGAACAGAGCGGCGTCGGCGAAGCCCTGGCGGGCGTTGCGGCCGGCGGCCTCGATCAGGTTGGGCAGCACCGAGGGGCGCATGCAGTCCAGCTCCGAGGCGATCGGATTGGCCAGCACGAGCTCGGCGCCGCCGCCGCCGAACAGCTGCGCGGTGGCGCGGCTGGTGAAGCTCCAGGTCACGGCCTCGGCGTAGCCGGCGGCGGCCAAGGCGCGACGGGCGGCGCGGGCGCGCACCTGACGCGGGGTCAGCACGCCGCCGACGGCGCGCGGAACCTCGGGCAGGGGCGTCGAGGGCAGGGCGCCGAAGCCGGCGATGCGGGCGACTTCCTCCACCAGGTCGGCCTTGCCGTGCACGTCGCGGCGGAAGGTCGGCGGGGTCACGCAGACCGCGCTTTCGGCATGGGTGGCGAACTCGGCGGCCGAGACGTCCTTGGGCGGTTCGACCTTGAAGCCCAGGGCCTGCAGGATCGAGAGGCTCTTCTCGGGCGCGATGTCCAGGCCCGACAGGCCCTGCACATAGGCCGGGTCGAACAGGATCGGGCCGGGCGCGGCCGGGGCCTCGCCGGCGACGACGATCTCCGAGGCCTCGCCGCCGCACAGTTCCAGGATCAGCTTGGTGGCCAGCTCCAGGCCCGGAATGACCGAGCCGGTGTCGACCGTGCGGGCGAAGCGGTACTGGGCGTCGCTGCTGATGCCGGTGTCGCGGCCGGTCTGGGCGATGCGGATCGGCTCGAACCAGGCGCTTTCCACGAAGACGTCGACGGTGGCTTCCGAGCAGCCGGTGCTCTCGCCGCCCATGACGCCGCCCAGGCCGATCGGGCGCTCCCCGCCGGCGTCGGCGATGACGCACATCGCCGGGGTCAGCTCGTAGGTCTTGCCGTCCAGCGCGATCAGGTGCTCGTCGCCATGCACGCCGTGGCGGCCCAGGCGCGTCTCGATCTTCGACCCCGACAGCAGGGCCGCGTCATAGACGTGCAGCGGCCGGGCGCGGTCGTAGGAGATGAAGTTGGTGATGTCGACCAGGGCCGACTTCGGATTGATGCCGATGGCCTTCAGGCGGTCCTGCAGCCATTGCGGCGACGGGCCGTTCCTGACGCCCTTGATCAGGCGGCCGGCGAACACCGGGCAGGCCTCGCCGTCCACCTCGACCGTGATCGGGCAGGGGAAGCCGCCGGCGACCGGGGCGATCGACAGGTCCTTCAGCTTGCCCAGGCCCGTGGCGGCCAGGTCGCGGGCGATGCCGGCGACGCCCAGCCAGTCGGGACGGTTGGGGGTGACCTCGAAGTCGATGACGGCTTCCAGGCCCAGCGCCGTGGCGGCCGGGGTCCCGACGGCCAGGTCGTTCGACAGTTCCAGGATGCCTTCCGAGCCGTCGTCGGCCTCGAGTTCCGAGCCCGAGCACAGCATGCCGTTGGAGACGACGCCGCGGACGGGCTTCTCGACCAGGGTGACGCCCAGGCCCGGCACGTAGGCGCCGATCGGGGCGTAGATGGTGGTCAGGCCGACGCGGGCGTTGGGCGCGCCGCAGACGATCTCCTTGCGGCCGTCGATCGTGTCGACCTGGCAGACCCGCAGGCGGTCGGCGTTGGGGTGCTGAACGGCTTCGACGATCTTGGCGACGCTGAAGGCGGCCAGCTTGGCGGCCGGATCGGTGACGTGCTCGACCTCGAGGCCGGCCATGGTCATGGCGGCGACCACCTCGGCGGCGGTCGCTTCGGTGTCGAGGTGATCCTTGAGCCAGGAAAGGGTGAACTTCATTGCGTGGTTTCCAACGCCAGGATCTGCTGCAGGAAGGTCTCGGGGCCGGTGAAGCCGACCGCGAAGAACTGGCAGCCGATGAAGGCGCAATCCTTGAAGGGTAGGGCGCCGATGACCTTTTCACCGGCCGGGCGCAGTACGAGGTTGGCGATGTCGCCGCCGTGGAAGCCGAAGTTGGTCGACTCGAAGGTCACGCCTTCCAGCGCCAGCATCACCACCGGCCCATGCAGGCGGCAGTTCCTGAAGGTGCGGCCGGCGACCAGGTTCACGCCGCCCTGAAGCTGGGCGCGGAACAGGTCGATCAGCGAGATCTCCATGTTCTCGAAGACCTTGGCCGAACCGTCGATGACCGGACGGGCTTGCGGGGCGCTCATCAGCTGAGGCCCGAGGCCGGGTTCGGCGCGGCGAAGCCCGAGAAGCCGTAGTGGGCCAGCCAGCGGCTGTCCGACGCGAACATGTCGCGCAGGTCCGGCATGCCGTACTTCAGCATGCCCAGGCGGTCGACGCCCATGCCGAAGGCGAAGCCCTGGTACTCGTCGGGATCGATGCCGCAGGCGCGCAGCACGTTCGGGTGAACCATGCCGCAGCCCAGGATCTCGAGCCAGCTCGAGCCCTGGCCGATCTTGATCTCGCCGCCCGAGCGGTCGCACTGCACGTCCATCTCGGCCGACGGCTCGGTGAACGGGAAGTGGTGGGGGCGGAACTGGGTGGTCACCGCGTCGGTCTCGAAGAACCGGGCGATGAAGGTTTCCAGCGTCCACTTCAGGTGGCCCATGTGCACGCCCTTGTCGATCACCAGGCCCTCGACCTGGTGGAACATCGGCGTGTGGGTGGCGTCGCTGTCGCAGCGATAGGTGCGGCCCGGGGCGATGATGCGGATCGGCGGCTTCTGCGAGACCATGGTGCGCACCTGCACGGGGCTGGTGTGCGTGCGCAGCAGCATGCGCTCGCCGTTCTCCTTGCGGTCGAAGAAGAAGGTGTCGTGCATCTCGCGGGCCGGGTGCTTCTCGGGGAAGTTCAGGGCCGTGAAGTTGTGGAAGTCGTCCTCGATGTCCGGGCCCTCGGCCACGGCGAAGCCCATCTCGGCGAAGATGGCGACCATCTCGTCCATGACCTGCATGGTCGGGTGGACGGACCCCTTGCGGCGGTAGGGGCCGGGCAGGGTGAGGTCGAGCGTCTCGCGCGACAGGCGCGCGTCCAGCTCGGCGGCCTCCAGGGCGGCCTTCTTCTCGGTGATGGCCGCCTGCACGCGGTCGCGCAGGGCGTTGATCGCCGCGCCGCGTTCCTTGCGCTCGTCGGGGCTCATCGCGCCCAGGGTCTTGAGCAGGCCCGAGATCGAGCCGGTCTTGCCGACGGCGGCCACGCGGACGGCGTCGAGCGCTTGCAGATCGCCGGCGGCGGCCACCTGGGCCAGCACGTCGGCTTCGAGGGTGTTGAGATCGGTCATGACGGGCATCCGTCTAGCCGTACGCAGGGCGTTCGTCACCCGCGTTGATGGGCTTTTAGCTCATTGCAGCGTGATCTCGGCCGTCATCGGCAGGTCGCGTCCGGCGACGTTGTCGTGCAGGACCACCACGGCCTTGTAGAGGCCCTTGGGATCGGTGGCGTCGAAGCTGACCATCGGCACCACGGCGGTGTTGTCGAAAACGGCCTCCGGCGCCGAGACGGGGCCGTTGACGACCTTGAGGTTTCTCATCGAGCCCGCGGGCAGGGCCTTGCCGTCGGGGCCGATGAAATCGACGTCGAAGGTGATGTCCACCTGCTTGTCGTCGTCCAGTTGCGGGCCGACGAAGGTCACCTTCAGCGCCACGACCTCGCCGACCTTCACCTGATGCAGGATCGAGACGCGGGGGGCTTCGTGCGGCGGCTTGTGGAACTCGGCCGTCTGGGCTTCCGGGATGAACAGGGCCATGCCCGCCAACGGTCCGTTGCGGTTCGGGAACTGGCGGGCTTCCGGCTGGCTCTCTGGCGGCGTCTGGGCCGCGGCGGAGAGGGGCGCGGCGAGGGCCAGGCCCAGAATCGCGAGGGCGGAGATCGTCTTGCGGATAGTCATCGTTTCCTCCGTCGCCAATTCACGAGGCGCTCGTGAATTGTCTAGGTGGTGTCGAGGATTTCCGAAACCCCGGGGCGAGGCGGCCGCCGCCGAGCGCGCAGCAAAAAGCCCTCCGGCTGGCGCCGGAGGGCTTTTCAAGGATCGTTCGAGCGGTGAGGCCCGGAAGTTCCTTAGGCCAGGGCCGCGCGAACCTTGTCGGCGATGGCCTTGAACGCGACGGCGTCGTTGCCGGCGATGTCGGCCAGGACCTTACGGTCGATCACGATACCCGCGACATCCAGACCGTGGATGAACTGCGAGTAGGTGAAGC
>JASGDR010000273.1:0-8063 GCA_047607095.1 Caulobacter sp. | reverse complement strand
TATCCGCGCACCCGGCGCTCGGCGCGGGCGAGGTCGGCCTGCGCGGACGCGAGGGCGATGCGGGCGTCGCTGTCGTCGAGGGTGACCAGCACGTCGCCCTGCTTGACGACCTGGGTGTCGTGGACGGCGACGCTGCGCACCGGACCGCCGACCAGCGGGGTCACCTGGGCGACGTCGGCGCCGACATAGGCGTTGTCGGTCTCGACGTGGTGCGAGCCCACCAGGGCGTACCAGGCGCCGTAGCCGACGCCGGCGACGACGATGACGGCCGCGAGGCCGGCGAACAGCTTCTTGCGCTTGGCGCCGGCGGCCTTCTGAGCGGCGGCGGCCTGGAGGTCGGCCTTGGCGGCGTCGGCGGAGGCTTCGGAATCGAACATGGGGGATGCTCCGGGAAACGGGTCAGGCGGCGCGGTAGCCGCCGCCGAGGGCGCGCACGAGCGCCACGTCGAGGGTGAAGGCGCGGGTCTCGAGATCGGCGAGCGTCCGCTGGTTGGCGATCAGGGCGTCCTCGGCGGAGAGGACGTCGAGATAGGTGGCGAGCCCGCCGCGATAGCGCTGCAGGGCGATGTCGTGGGCGGCCGACGAGGCGGCGACGGCCTTGCGACTTTCGTCCAGGCGGGCGTCGAGGGCGCGGGCGCTGACGGCGGCGTCGGCGACGTCCTTCAGGGCCTGCGACAGGGTCCCGTTGTAGCTGGCGACGGCGGCGTCGTAGTCGGCCGCGGCGCCGCGATAGCCGGCCCGCAGGGCGCCGCCCTGGAAGATCGGCAGGCGGATAGCCGGGCCGAACGAGCCGATGCGCGAGCCGCTGTTGGTCAACATGTCCAGGCCCAGCGACTGCTGGCCGAAATAGGCCGAGAGGTCGACGTTGGGATAGAACTCGGCCTTGGCCTTCTTGACGCTCTGGGCGGCGGCCTCGGCCCGCAGGCGGGCGGCGGCGACGTCCGGACGACGGCCGATCAGGTCGGCCGACAGGTTCTGCGGCAGGCCGAAGGCCTTCGGCGTTCCGACCTTCGGACGCTCCAGCGACAGGCCCCGGTCGGGACCGGCGCCGAGCAGGGCGGCCAGGCGGTTGCGGGTCAGGCCGACGGCTTCGTCCGAGGCGGCCAGCTGGGCCTTGGCCGAGGCCAGGGCGGCCTTCGACTGTTCGGCCGCGCCCCGGTTCTCGAGGCCGTTGGCGGCGCGGTCGGCGGTCAGCTTGGCGGTCTGTTCGCGGGTCTTCACCGCGTCGGCCGCCGCGTCGCGGTCGGCGAACAGCTGGGCGAGGTCGGCATAGGCGGCCGCGACGTTGGTCGACAGGACGAGGCGCGTCTCGGCGGCCTCGGCCTCGGCGGCCTTGGCCTGCGAGGTGGCGGCGGCCAGGGCCGCGCGGTTCTTGCCGAAGAAGTCCAGCTCCCAGGCGAAGTCCAGCGTCGCGCGGCCGCTGTCGTTGTAGCCCTTGGGCACGTAGGCCTCGGGGAAGCCGTTGTGGTAGCTCTGCTTGACCGAGGCGTAGTTGGCGTTGGCCGACAGGCTGGGCAGCGTGGCCGCGCGGGCCTGGCCGGCCAGGGCCTGGGCCTTGGCGACGCGGGCCTGGGCGGCGGCCAGGTCGGGCGAGCCGGCCAGGGCTTCTTCGATCAGGGCGTCGAGCTGGGCGTCGCCATAGGCGGTCCACCAGCGGTCGGTCGGCCAGTCGGCGGCGGGGGCCGAAAGGCTCGCTTGCGAGGCGTAGGCGTCGGGCGCCTTGATCGCCTGCGCGGGCGGCAGGGCGGGGACCGCGGCGCATCCTGCGAGCGCCGAGGTCGCCAGCAGCCCGAGGAGGGCGGATTTGAGGGGGAGGGACAAGTGGGCCATCGAATTGCTCGATATCAAACCGTACAGGACGGTCTAAATATAACTTGACGTGACGGCGTCAAGCGAAAATTGTACAGTCCGGTCCAGAAAACGCCTGGGCCGCGCAGTCTGGGTCAAACGGGGGGTGAGGAGAGCGCGTGCGCGTCAAGACCGAGGAGAAACGCAAGTGCATCCTGGAGGCCGCCAAGGCGGTGTTCCTGGAGCGCGGATTCCTGGGCGCCAGCATGGCCGAGGTGTCGGCCCGGGCCGGCGGCTCGAAGCAGACGCTCTACAGCTACTTCGCCTCGAAGGACGACCTGTTCGTCGCGACCATGCTGGAGAAGGGCGCGCAGATCATCGATCCGGTGTTCGCCACCTTCGAGACGGAGGAGGAGCTGCGCCCGGCGCTCAGCCGCTTCGGCCGGGCCTTCCTGCCGTTCATCGCCAGCGACGAGGTGCTGGCCTTCCGGCGGATGATCATCGCCGAGGGCGCGCGCTCCAATCTCGGCAAGCTGTTCTTCGAGAACGGCCCCAAGCGCGGCTGGACCAGGATGACCGCCCGGTTCGAGCACTTCATCGCCGCGGGCAAGATGCGGCGGGTCGATCCCTGGCGGGCGGCCATGCACTTCCAGGCCCTGTGCGAGGCCGGCCCGTTCTATCGCGTGCTGGAGGGGGTGCTGCCGAAGCTGACCCCGGAACTGATCGACGAAACGGTCGACGCCGCCGTCGACGTCTTCATGCGCGCCTATGGCGTGGAGCCGCAAAAGGCCTGACGCACGGTTGCGCCTCGCGCGTTCCGAGCTACTCTTGCACTCAGGAGTTGTCTTGAGTGCGGAGGGTGACCTTGTCGAACGGGATCGCGCGGACGGCCGTTCTCCTTCTGGCGCTCGACGCGCTGGGCGCCTGCGCGACCTCGCAGGAAGCGCGCCGGGCCAGTCTTGGTCCGCTGCAGGCGGCGCTGACGACGCCCCCGGAAACCTTGCGCGCCCGGGCCGATCGGAACGACGCTTCGGCCCAGCTGAGCCTGTCGCTGCTCTATGAGTACGGCCAGGGCGGCGTCGCGCGCGATCCGATCGAGGCCTATCGCCTTCGCAAGGCCGCCACGGCCTCGCGCGGGTCGACGCCGATCACCACCTACATCGCCGGCCTGAACGGCAAGCCCGGACGGGTCTCGATGATCTTCGTGCCGCGCTACGACGTCGCCCCGTACCAGGCGACCGTCAACGTCGTCTGCTCCCAGGCCCTGGACAGGGACGACCGCTCGCCCGAGGCGGTGGAGGCTTGCGGGGGCGAGGTGAGCCACGCCGAACTGGCGGCCCGCTGGCGGCGCTGAGCGGCGCGCCTCGATTTCAGAAGAAGAAAGGGGAGGAAGCCTTGTCGAAGATGGTCATGTCCATCGCGTCCCTGGTCGCGGCGACGCTGCTGCTGGCGGCCTGCGCGACGGCGCCGGACGAGCACGCGGACCTCGCGCCGCTGAAGCTGGCCCTCACCACCTCGCCCCAGGAGCTGCGCGAGCGCGCCGCCGGGCCCAGCGCCAAGGCGCAGCTGGCTCTGGCCCTGCTCTACGAGAACGGTCGCGGCGTGGCCTACGATCCGGTCGAGGCCGCCCGCCTGCGCAAGGCGGCGACGGCCTCGCGCGGACGGCTGTTCCAGGCCCAGCGCGGGCCGCTCGATCTGGAGGGCGAAAAGGTCTTCCGGGAAAACGCGCAGCGCTACGACATCGTGGAGCCCCAGGTGGCCGCCAACCGCGCCTGCGCCAAGGTGCTGGCCGCGGGCGATCGCTCGGCCAAGGCGGTCGAGACCTGCGGCGGCGAGGTCAGCTACGCCGAGCTGGCGGCGCTCTGGCGTTAGACGCGATCGATATTCGGGACTTTCAGCTAGTTTCCACCGAGCATCCCCGCGAAAGCGGGGACCCAGGCTTTTTCTGAAGCCTGCGGTGCTCGTCGATGAAACGCCTGGGCCCCCGCCTTCGCGGGGGTTTTACGGATTTGGAGGGAGGCCTGCGGGCCGAAGATTGCCGAACCTAACCTGCCGCGCCGGCGATCAGCTCCAGCGCCTCGGCCTCCGAAACGACCTCGGCGTACTTGGCCTGCAGGTCGAAGAGGTTGGCCTCCTGCACCCGCTCGTCGCGGTCGCCGGAGGCTTCGCGCACCACGAACGGGATGAACCCGTGCTGCAGGGCGTCGAGCGCGCTGGCCCGCACGCAGCCGCTGGTCGAGAAGCCGCCCATGATCACGGTGTCGACGCCCATGGCTCGCAGGGTCGAGGCCAGCGGCGTGCCGAAGAACGCCGAGGCATATTGCTTGGACAGCACGATCTCGCCCTCGATCGGCGTGATCTCCTTGGGAAAGGCGCCCAGGGGCGAGCCCTCCTGGAAGGCCTTCAGGGCGGGCACCTTGCGATAGAAGACGCCGCCGTCACGGCCGCCGACGCCGGCCTGGTAGACGACGTTGGTCAGGATCACCGGAAGGCCGGCCTTGCGCGCGGCTTGCAGGAGCCGGGCGTTGCTGGCCAGGGCGTCCTCCACGCCGGCGTAGAGCGGCGAGTCCGGCAGCAGATAGGCGTCGACCACGTCGATGATCAGCAGGGCCGGGCTCTTGCCGAAGGCCAGGCGTCCGCCGAAGCCGGCGCGTTCGTAGTCAGAGTTCAGGTCTTCAGCCATTTGTACTCCGTGCATCCCGGCTAGGGCGGGGATCCAAGCTGACTTTCGGGCGGTGCGTGGTCCTCGTCCTTCGACAGGCTCAGGATGAGGACCAAATCATCGATCGTGCAGTAGAAACCTCACCCTGAGCTTGTCGAAGCATGCCCTTGGGCGGGCCGTGCAGGCACGGCCCTAGGGGGCGAGGTTTCGGCCCCTAGACCACGCCCTGCTCGGCGAAGGCCTTCAGTTCGCTTTCGCTGACCCCCAGCTCGCTCCAGACAGCCGCATTGTCCTGGCCAACCGCCTGCGAGGCGATGGCGCGGACGACGCCGGGGGTCCTGGAAAGCTTGGGCATGACGTTCTGCATCGGCAGCTCGCCCCAGCGCGGGTGGTCGAGCGTGACGATCGACTCCCGGGCCTTGAAGTGCGGATCGGCCAGCATCTCGGGCGCGCGATAGATCTTCCCGGCCGGCACGCCGGCCTCGATCATCGCCGCCTCGACCTCGTCGACGGTCAGGGTCTTGGTCCATTCCTCGATGAGGGCGTCCAGCGCCTTCATGTTGCGGCCCCGGTTCACGTGATTGACGTAGTCGGGGTGCTGGGCCAGCTCCGGCTGGCCCATGGCCTTGCACAGGCGGCCGAACACCGTGTCCTGGTTGGCGGCGATCAGGTAGTCGCCGTCCTTGCAGTGATAGACGTTCGACGGGGCGATGCCGGGCAGCACCGAGCCCGAGCGCTCGCGGATGTAGCCCATGACCTTGTAGTCGGGGACCAGGCTTTCCATGACCTGCAGCACCGCTTCGTAGAGCGAGCTGTCGACCACCTGGCCCTGACCCGTCTTGTCGCGGTGGCGCAGGGCGGCCAGAGCCCCCAGGCAGCCGTAGGTGGCCGCCAGGGCGTCGCCGATCGAGATCCCCATGCGCGAGGGCGCGCGGTCGGGATCGCCGACGATGTGGCGCCAGCCGCCCATCGCCTCGCCGATGCCGCCGAAGCCCGCGCGGTCGGCATAGGGTCCGGTCTGGCCGTAGCCCGACACCCGCACGATGATCAGGCCCGGGTTCTCGGCGTGCAGGACTTCGGGCGACAGGCCCCAGCCCTCCAGCGTGCCCGGCCGGAAGTTCTCGATCAGGATGTCGGCGGTGGCGATCAGCTTGCGGGCCAGGGCCTGGCCCTCCGGCACGCGCAGATTGGCCGAGACCGTGCGCTTGTTGCGGGCCACGACCTCCCACCACAGCGGATAGTCGCCGCGACCCCAGTCACGCATCGGGTCGCCCTTGCCGGGCGGCTCGATCTTGATCACGTCCGCGCCCATGTCGCCCAGCAGCTGGCCGCAGAACGGACCGGCGATCAGCTGGCCCATCTCGACGACGCGCAGGCCCTTGAGGGGACCCGTGTTTTCAACCGTCATGACGCTTGCGACCTATTCCGCGGCCAGGGCCAGGGGCGCATTGCGCCACACCGGCGGACGCGGGGCGGGCAGGCCGGTGTCGGCCAGGCACGAGGCGCGCAGCTCTTCGAGCGACGGACCGCGGTCGAACACCTCCAGCGGGCCGCGTTCGCTACGGATCTTGGCGCGCAGGGCCTCGGTGGCGGCCGCGTCGGCCTTGCCGGCCGCGTCGATCACCACGCCGAAGCGCTCGGCGCCCCCGGCGCTGACCAGGCCGCGCGAGACTTCCAGCTCGACCAGCTCGACCTCGCGCTCCAGCGGGTCGCCCCAGCCGCCGCCGCCCCAGGTGACGAAGTGCAGCAGGTCGCCCTTGTCGACCTGGACGCCGTCGCACTTGGAGGGTAGGGCGATGCTTTCGCCATTGGCCTTGTCCAGGCGCTTCCACGAGCGCGCGCCCGGAGCGCCGCCGTTGACGCCCCACGGCGGCACGAACCAGCGGTCGTCATGGATGGCGATCGTGCCGGCCTCGGTGAAGCGGTAGGTCATGTGGATGCCGTTGCCGCCCCGGAAGCGCCCGGCGCCGCCGCTGTCGGCCACGCTCTCGTAGCGCTCGATGACCATCGGGAAGTAGCGCTCGAGGAACTCGTTGGGCACGTTGGTGAAGCCCGGCCACAGCGAGTGGCCGTCGGCGCCGTCGCCGAACGGACGGCCCGGAATGCCGCCGAAGCCGATCTGGAACAGCTGGAACCACTCGCCCTTGCCGTCGAAGCCCGAGAACATCAGGTGGGGCGAGCTCGAGAAGCCGGCGGCGCACAGGAATTCCGGGGTCTTCTGGCCCAGGAGGGCGCCCAGCACGTCGAAGATGCGGCCCAGAGCGTGGGTGCGGCAGGAGAGGGCGGCCGGGAACTTCGGCTTCAGCAGGCTGCCTTCCGGGATCCGCACGTCGACGAGGTCGTAAAAGCCGTCGTTGAACAGGATCTGCGGGTCGAAGACCATGATCATGTAGATGCCGAAGAACATCTTGAACATGTTCTCGTTCAGCAGGAAGTTGATCGAGCTGTCCGACTGCGGATCGGTGCCGTCGAAGTCGAGCACGACCTTGTCGCCCTCGCGCCACATCGTGCACTTGATCTTGAACGGGCCGGCGCCCTTGCCGTCGTCGCAGATGTAGTCCTCGAACGACACCGGGGCCTCGCCGATCGCGGTTGAGATCAGGTGGGCCATGGCGCGGTGGTTGCGGGCCAGCAGTTCGTCGAGGGCGCCGGCGAACACGTCGTCGCCGAAGCGCTCGCAGATCTCCACCACCCGGCGGCCGGCCACGCGGCACGAGGCGACGATGGCGTGCAGGTCGGCCTTGAACCACTCGGGCATCCGCGACTGGTGGGCGGCGATGCGCACGATGTCGGCCTGCAGCTCGCCCTTGCGGTAGAGCTTCACCGGCGGCAGGCGGAAGCCTTCCTCGAAGATCGAGGCCGCGTCGGTGGGCAGGGAGCCGGGCACCTTGCCGCCGACGTCGGTCATGTGGCCGAACATCGCCGACCAGGCCACCAGGCGTCCGTCGCGGAAGATCGGGGCGATGCACAGCTGGTCGGAGGCGTGGCTGATCGCGCCCTCGACCGAGTAGGGGTCGTTGACGAGGATGATGTCGCCTTCCTCGATCTCGCCGTCATAGCCCTTGAGGAAGCCGTCGATGAACGAGCCGAACTGGCCCACCACCATGCGGCCGTCGCGGTCGGCGATCAGCGGGAAGGCGTCGCCCTGTTCGCGGATGCCGGGCGACAGCGCGGTGCGAAACAGGGTGGCGTCCATCTCGACGCGGGCGTTGCGAAGGGCGTTCTCGATGATGTCGAGCGTCACCGGATCGACGGCGACCTTGCCGAAGGGCGTGGAATTGGTTTCCAGGATGCGCGCGGGCATGGCTCAGGATTCCTTGGCAGGGTTGATCAGGATGACGCCGTAGGCGTCGACGAGCGCCTCGCAGTCGGGCAGCACCAGGGTGGTCGAATCCATCTCGGTGATGATCGCCGGACCCGGGACGCGGTCGCCGGCGCGGAGCTTGGAACGGTCGTAGATCGCGGCGGGCTTCATGCCGCCGTCGGCCCAGACCTCGTGGTCGCGGATCTTGGCGCGCGACGGATCGCCGTCGCCCTTTTCGATCTCCAGGGCCGGGATCTCCTGCACCTTGCCCATGGCCACGGCGCGCAGGTTCACCAGCTCGTGCTCGGC
>JASGDR010000272.1:0-5759 GCA_047607095.1 Caulobacter sp. | reverse complement strand
CGCGGCGGTGTGCGACGGACGCGGCGCCGAACGGGTCGCCCGGCGCTTCCTGGCGCGGCT
Source organism: Caulobacter sp. (assembly GCA_047607095.1). Lineage (GTDB taxonomy): Bacteria > Pseudomonadota > Alphaproteobacteria > Caulobacterales > Caulobacteraceae > Caulobacter. The sequence goes on along the minus strand of JASGDR010000272.1, from coordinate 5,699 downwards.
GAACCCTTGAGCTCGCCCCCGCCCGGCGCTAGGCCAGAGGCGGTGAGATCAAGGCGCGCCGGCGCCGGTTTGGAGAGGCGGCAGATGCCCGACGTCAGGCTTCGTCCCGTGGCCGCGCAGGACCAGGACCGGCTGCTGGCCTGGCGCAACTCGCCCGCCGTCGCCCCCTACATGTACGGCGACCACGCCATCACCCCGGCCGAGCACGCCGCCTGGTTCTCCCGCATCGGCGACGACCCGTCCCGCCGCTACTGGATCATCGAACTGGACGGCCTGCCCGTGGGCCTGGCCAACGTCGTCGACATCGACCGCGCCAACCGTCGCTGCACCTGGGCCTACTACCTGGCCGACCCGGCCGTGCGCGGCCTCGGGATCGGCAGCTTCGTCGAATACTGGGTCATCGAGCACGTCTTCAACGACCTGGGCCTGGAAAAGCTCTGGTGCGAAGTCCTCGAAGACAACGAAGCCGTCTGGCGCCTGCACCAGACCTTCGGCTTCCAGCGCGAGGCGCTGTACCGCGCGCACGTGGTCAAGGGCGGCACGGCGCTGAACGTCGTGGGGCTGGGCCTGCTGCGGGCCGACTGGGAGGCCGGCGAGCGGGAGACCGCGCGCGGGAGGCTGGCGGCGAAGGGGTTTGGGGTGTGAGGGCAGGCGGAGGTGGATGACGGGCAAGCGTCAATTGCTGTCATTGACGCAACTGCAAGAAGGCGCCGTTCGACCGCAGACCGGCATAGGCGTCTAGCCGCCAGCACGCCACCCGGCAGGAGCCTACATTTTCATCACTTCAGGAGAGCGGAGAACTCAGCGTCGATGCGGTCTAGTTCCTCCCGGTAATCGGCCCAAGCCTTCATTGCGTCGAGGTCCAGGGTGCCAGCGCCTGTCTCTGGCAATTCTATTTCAACATCGCTCATCAGGCCTAGCGATGCCCGAAACTCCCGATTGAAACCCTGGTCGAACCCCGCCTGGCGGATTTGGTTGGCGAGAAAGCGTGGGTCAATCAGCGCACAACGGATTGCCACTTCGCCGCAGTGGTCCGTAATCGAATACAGATCACCGGGCGCGACAGCACGGCAATCCCACTCGCTATGGTCGATGTTCCAGAGCACGCCTCCAAATTCCAATCCACCCGCGTTCGCCTTTTCTACATAGCCAAAAGGCTGGCGAACGTTCGCGCTAAACAGAGGGACTTTCGCGGATGACTTGTAGACATCCTTCTTCAAAACTCGGCGGCCAATTCGGAGGCCAAACATGATCTTGTCACCGAGTTTGACACGCCGCCAGCGAGAGGGCGCGACAGGGACTGCAATTCCCTTTTTCGTTTCATCCCACTCTTCAACGATTTTTCCCATTGCCGCCACGCGCTGTTCAATCACGACGCGCTTCTCGGCCGGGTCTTCATCCTGGCCAACAAGCCCCAGCTTGCGGGCAACCTCGTGGGTCCAGTGATGACGGAGGTTTATAGACTTCGCACCGTAAAACTCGTCTGCCGACACCACGACAGCGCGCTCAATGCCTGCGACCTTCAGACCTGCAGCGTGAGCGCGATAGGTTTGAACGAGTTCAGGCAGGTCCGAACGCTCGGGAAAGCGCTTTGCGTCCCGCGTCTCTCCAACTTCGGACACCGCGTAAAGAAGGGTTTTCTCTTTGGCGAGCGCCGCCTTTGCCGTCGCGGCTGCAAGCGGCACCTTCCGCTTTTTCAAATGAGTAATGACTACGCGCTTCGGCGTATTGAAGAACGTTCGCTCCGGTAATACAGCCAGAACGTCTATCGCACAATTCTCCAGCATCCAGTTCCGAAGCTGCTGGTCCGTTGTTCTAAGATAGAAAGTCTCCGGGAGAAGGACCCATGCATCTCCATTGTCCTTGAGCGCTTGAACGATGAATTGAACAAACAGGCCTTCTACGCCGCTGTGCTTTTTACCGAAATACTTTGCTCGTGCATTATTTCTTTTGATTAACTTCGAGATGTCAGCCGATCCAGACACCACGAAAGGCGGGTTCGTGAGTATCATGTCGTATTGTTCGACTGACATGTCTTCCAGCGCGCCAAGAGAGGTCTTCTCCTTACAAAGGAAGACCGAGTTCAACCACTTCGCAAACGATGGTACGCGGGTGGGTTGGTGGGCCAGAAGGTCGCCGCAGTGCACCAGGGCGTTGGCCTTTGCTAGGATCGCTGTCTTGGGCACAATCTCAAAGGCGTGCCAGTTTTGGACCGGGTTGAGGTTATCAACGTTTACTTTCCACTGGGCATCAAGATCGCGAGCCATTTGCTCAAGGACAAAGCCGCCGACCCCCGAGGCGGGGTCGCAAATATCTCGCCCCGAAGAGAGCGTTTCGACGCGGGCCATGTCGTGAACTGCAGCGACCACCTTTCGAGGCGTGAAATGCTGGCCGAAATCAGTCGTTGTCCTGCTCTCTTGCAGAAAACTTTCATACAATCGCGTCTTAAATTCGGGATTTGTGTTTCTAAGCGAGCCGAATTTCTGAAACTTTTTCAGAATTTCATTGAATATTATGTTGTGATCGCGGTTCTCAGATCGGAGGACAATGCCGTTTATGAGGCTGTACCCATCGGGTCCAGCCGGAAAAAGAACTTTTATGTAAGGCCGTACTTGCTTTGCATAGTAGGCAAAACTCTTGTCAGCGGCGACGTTCTCTGCGAGATGCTTAAAACTAACAGACACGCCGTCGTCGTTGACGATCATTAGCCCCAGGTCGTCAAGAAACTTGTAGATAAAAATCTCGACGAAAGTCGCGAGGCAGTCTTCTGGGCGATCAGCCTTCAACCGCCACACGGTCTGCCAAATCTCACGGGCAAGCTTAGCGGGGTCCGCCTCCGACGGTTCCACCACAGTCCCGATCGCGGGATCGAGGTGGGCGACGATGTGGGTAAGGTCGGCTGCAAAAGCTGCGTCCTTGAACGCGATCTTCCGCGGCATGGCTTTGCCGTCCTGTCGGGTGACCTCCACTACCTCGTCCGAAGCACCGTTAATCCAGTGGGTCGAAACGCCGTCAGTGACGTAGCCCAACAGGGCTCCCGTCGGCTTCAGCTTCTTTTCCAGAAGGTTCTTCGCGATGCCTTGCCAGTTTGCGGCAGTCAAGAAGCCCGGCTGCTTAGCCTCGCCAATCGCGATCACACGCAGGCTTGGCTCGCGTTGGATCACAAGCGCGTCACACTTCTGGGTCTTGTTCGCCCCGTATTCCTTTGCGGTAATGATGCCGTGGTCAGCATATTGGTTTAGCGTGACGAGCTGCGTCTCGAAGACCTCAAACGGCCCGAGTGAGTCTCCCACTCCGGCGGGATAACGTTGCTCTAATTCCTCAGACGCCAAGACTGCCCCCGTACACGCTTTGTCCTGTCTTATTGGGGGTCGCGCCCAGCCGTCAATGGACGTGTGCTACCCGCACCCAGTGACCTAAAAAATGTGGTCCGCGTGCGAGTCTCCGTCCTGACACTGAAACGCCAGGTTTCCCCGTGTACCCGGCCCACCAACCCAAGCACTAAGATGCCCATCTCCCGGCGAGATGAATCAGAAGTTGTGGTTGTGAGCTACCTTGCGTCGGAAGGATGCCTCGAACGTAGGCGGAGGTAGCTAACCGACATCTGAGCCCGCAGCGCGTTAGGAAACTTCTGAGCCACCCTAGCTAGTGACAAGCGGCTCAAATCTGCCTTCAGCCGCAGAGTGGACCTTCCGAACGGCAGCTATGAGTCATCTCCCGACATCTCCCGCTTACCACCGCCTAAACTTCCCCAGCCTCCTCGGATCCTCCGCGTCGCAACCAGCGCCCGTCAGCGAGCCCCCCTACCGCCCCGTCTGCGCCAGCACCGCCTCGGGCAGCCTTGCCCCGACCACGGTGATCTTCGCCGCCGCCTGCGCGATCCGGACCAGGTCGTCCGCCGTCAGGTCCACCTCGGCCGCGCCGAGGTTCTCGGCCAAGCGGGGACGTTTGGTGGTGCCGGGGATGGGGACAATCCAGGGTTTCTGGGCCAGGAGCCAGGCCAGGGCGACCTGGGCGGGGGTGGCCTGTTTGCGCTCGGCGATGGTTTTCAGGAGGTCGACCAGGGCCAGGTTGGCGGCGCGGGCGTCGGCGGCGAAGCGGGGCGCCATCGCGCGGAAGTCGGTCGGGTCGAGCTTGGTCCCGGCGTCGATCTTGCCGGTCAGGAAGCCGGCGCCCAGCGGGCTGAAGGGCACGAAGCCGATGCCCAGTTCCTCGCAGGCGGCCAGGACGCCGTTGTCCTCCACGTCGCGGGTCCACAACGAGTATTCGTTCTGCAGCGCCGTGACGGGCTGGACGGCATGGGCGCGGCGCAGGGAGTCGAGGCCGGGCTCCGACAGGCCGAAATGACGGACCTTGCCGGCGGCGATCAGGTCCTTCACCGCGCCGGCGACGTCTTCCATCGGCACGGCCGGGTCGACGCGGTGCTGGTAGAGCAGGTCGATATGGTCGGTGCGCAGGCGCTGGAGCTGGGCCTCGACCACCGCGCGGATGTGGTCGGGGCGGCTGTTGAGGCCGCCGGCGCGCACGCCGGTCGCCAGGTCGATGTCGAAGCCGAACTTGGTGGCGACTGCCACCTGGTCGCGGAACGGGGCCACGGCCACGCCCAGCAGGGCCTCGTTGGCGAACGGGCCGTAGGCCTCGGCGGTGTCGAACAGGGTCACGCCGCCGTCGAAGGCCGCGCGGATGACGGCGACCGCCTCGTCGCGCGGCGTCGCCGGGCCGTAGCCGTAACTGAGGCCCATGCAGCCATAGCCGAGGGCGGAGACTTCGAGGCCTTGGCCGAGTTTGCGCGTCTGCATGGGGATCTCCTGGAAGCGAGCCGGGAAGATAGGCCTGGCCCCGCCCCTCGATTAGGCGCGATAATCGGCATGTCGTTTTTAGCAGGACTAACAAATGGCCCAGGGCTTCGACGAACTGGCCGTCTTCGCCGCCGTGGCCAGGGAGCGCAGCTTCACGCGGGCGGGGGCCAGGCTGGGCGTCTCGCCCTCGGCGCTGAGCCAAACGATCAAGGGGCTTGAGGCGCGGCTGGGACTGCGCCTGCTGGCGCGCACCACCCGCAGCGTCGCCCCCACCGAGGCCGGCGAGCGGCTGCTCCAGACCCTGGCGCCGCGCCTGGAGGAGATCGAGCAGGCGGTCGCCGCCCTCAGCGCGCTGCGCGAACGGCCGGCGGGGGCGATCCGCATCACCGCCGGCGAACACGCCGCCCGCTCGGTGCTGCAGCCGGCCCTGGCCCGGCTGCTGCCGCACTATCCGGACATCAAGATCGAGATCGTGGTCGACTACGGCCTGGTCGACATCGTCGCCGAGGGCTTCGACGCCGGGGTGCGCCTGGGCGAGCAGGTGGCCAAGGACATGATCGCCCTGCGCATCGGGCCGGACATGCGCATGGCCGTGGTCGGCTCGCCGGCCTATTTCGCCACGCGCCCGAGGCCGCTGACACCCCAGGACCTGACCGACCACAACTGCATCAACGTGCGCCTGCCCACCTATGGGGGCCTGTTCGCCTGGGAGTTCGAGAAGGACGGCCGCGAGCTGAAGGTGCGGGTCGACGGCCAGGTGACCTGCAACACCCTGGACCAGCGGCTGGACTCGGCGCTGCAGGGACTGGGCCTGGCCTATCTGCCGCGACGACGTCGTGCGGCAGATAGGCCAGGCCCAGTCCCTGCAGCGCCGAGTCCAGCCGCTGGTCCAGGGTGTTG
>JASGDR010000271.1:0-3874 GCA_047607095.1 Caulobacter sp. | reverse complement strand
GGTCTTCCAGCGCCAGGACGGCGTGGTCGAACGCTTCTTCGCGCAGTCCGGCGCGGCCGCATACGAGCGGATCGGCCGGCTGTTCAATCCCGCCCTGCTGGCGGCCGTCGCCGCGCTGACGGCGCTGGCCTCGATCGCCACCCTCGGCGGCGCGCTGATCCGCAGCCGACGCGACACCCGCCAGACCACCAGCCAGGCGCGCGCCAGCCTGCTGCAATCGATCCAGGCCGTGCTCTGGCTGGCCGCCATGGCTTGCACCGCCGTGTTCGCGGCCGGTTCGGGCGACGTCGCGGCCGTCGTGTTCGGCTGGCCCAGCGGCTGGCTGCTGACCGCCTCGGCCTGCGCCTTCGTGGCCTCGCTGCTCAATCTCGGCGCCGTGCCGATGGTGCCTCTGGTCTGGCGCGGCGGTCGGCGCGTGGACAGCTGGGGCGAGCTGCGAAAGCTCGCCTTCACGATCACCGTCCTGATCTTCGTGGCCTTCGCCGCTCTGCTGGTGCTGTGGAACTTCGTGATGTTCTGGGACACCTGATCCACGGCACGGCGCGTGCAGGCCATTCCGCCCAGGGGACAAAGGGGGAGTTGGCGCGTGTCGAAACGGAACGTCTGCATCCTGGCCGGGGCGGGCCTGGGAGCCTGGCTGGCGGCCACGCTGTTCTACGGCGCCTTCGGGGCCGAGCTGATCGAGCGGGCCTTCTGGTTCTATGCGGTCAACGCCTTCCTGGCGGCGGCCCTGGGAACCTTCGCCTTCCAGGCGACGGCGCGACTGCTGCGCATTCCCCGCAGCCGACGGCTTTATCCGGCCCTGGCCTTCGCCCTGCCGGGAGCCGCGGCGGCCAACCTGATCCTGACGGGCCTCGTGCCCCTGGCGCCCGGCGCCGAGCCTTCGAGCGTCGGTCGCTACCTGGCCTTCCTGATCGTGCTCTACATCTCGATCGGCGCGTCAGCCTTCGAGCGTGCCCCGCAGAAAGCGCGACTCTAGCTTTCGCACCACGATCACGATCCGCTCGCGCTCGCCCGGACGCCGCTCGACCAGCAGGCGGGCGACCTGGGCGTCGTCGTGAAAGGCGTAGCCCTTGATGGCGTCGAGCAGCGCCTTGGCCAGATTGTCGAGATCCAGCCAAGGGGGATCGCCGACGAACTCCATGCCGATCTCGACCGAGAACTCGCCCCAGGCCGGCCGCGAACCGCGCCAGCTCTTGCGGAAGAACTCGTAGATCAGCGGCTTGTAGTACTTGGCCTGGGTGGTCAGGCCGTCGACGACGATGGTCAGCTCGCCGCCGACCTCGCGGGCCCGGACCTTGCCGTGATGCGTCCAGTCGTCGTTCAAGCGTCTCGCCCCCTGCCCGACGGGATCGACGAGCGTTCGCCCGCTGTCTACGCGCCTGGGGGCTAGAGGCGCAAATGGATCCCGCGCCGGTGCAGCGGGATCAGCACCGCCAGGATCAGGGCCAGCACGGCGACGGCGCAGGCCAGGGACGCGGCCTTGGGATCGGGGATCAGGCGCAGGGCGATCTCGTACCCCGCTCCTTGGGGCGTGCGCCCGCCGGGCAGGATCGGCAGACCGCTGAACACGCCGAGCAGCTGCGACAGGACGAAGGCCAGGATGGCGTTGCCGCCGAACACGCGCAACGGCGCGGCAAGCCCCAGGACGGGCCTCGCGCCGACGGCAAGATCGACGGCGACCAGAGCCGCCACGGACCAGCCGCTGCTCATCAGCGCGAAACTGGGCGTCCAGATCCGCTTGTTGATCGGCATGACGCCGTCGAGCAGCAGACCCGCGCCGATCAGGCCCGCGGCCAGCAAGACCAAGATGATGCGGGCGCGCGCTCCGCCTCTCGTCAGAATCGCCGCCGACAACGCCCCGATCAGGACATTGACCGTGGCGGGCAGGGTCGAGAGCAGGCCCTCCGGATCATAGGTGACGCCGGCCCCCTCCGTCGTGCCCCAGCGCCACAGGTGGGGGACCGTGAACACCAGGCGATCGACGAAGGCCGGCAGGGAGCCGTTGGAGTCGAGCCTCCCCGCCCCGAAGCCGGGAACCGGAACGAAAGCCAGCAGGAGCCAGTAGAGCGCCAGCAGCGCCGACGCGGCGCCGGCGACGGCGGGGATCGAGACCCGCAGGCCGCCGTCCTCGCCGAGGGGCGCCGGCAAGACGCAAACCGCCAAGGCCAGGCCGTAGCAAAGCCCGATCCGCTGCAGAACGCCGGGCAAACGCAGATGAGCGAGGTCGAAATTCGGCAAGGCGTTCAGCAGCAGCCCGAGCAGGATCAACAGGACGATCCGCCGCCCCGCCTTCAGCCAGAAAGCCGGCGCGGCGCGCTCGGCCAAGGTCAGCCGCGGAACCGACAAGCCGACGGCCATGCCCACGCAGAACAGGAAGGTCGGAAACACGAGATCGCCCGGCGTCCAGCCGTGCCAGTCGGCATGCCGCAGCGGCGCATAGGTCTGGTCCCACGCTCCCGGGCTGACCACCAGGATCATGCCGGCGACGGCAAGGCCCCGCAGCAGGTCCAGCGCGACGACGCGCCCGCCGACTTGGTTCGACGCCATGCCCCCTCCCCCAGATGTATCCGGTCGAGGGTTCGCACGCCGGGATGGCCTGTCAATCGCCCGACGGCCGATTGTGCGCTTGCGAACGTTGCCCTGGCGGCCCTCAGGGTCTAGACCGCGCTCGACCGTTTTCCGGAGATCCGCCGCATGACCGCCACGCGCACCGAGACCGACACCTTCGGCCCCATCGAAGTCGCCGCCGACCGCTACTGGGGCGCGCAAGCCCAGCGCAGCCTCGGCAACTTCAAGATCGGCTGGGAGAAGCAGCCGCTGCCGGTCGTCCGGGCCCTGGGCATCGTCAAGCGCGCCGCCGCCGAGACCAACCACAAGCTCGGCAAGCTGGACGCGGCCATCAAGGACGCCGTCGTCCAGGCCGCCAACGAGGTCATCGAAGGCAAGCTGAACGACCACTTCCCGCTGGTCGTCTGGCAGACGGGCTCGGGCACCCAGTCGAACATGAACGCCAACGAGGTGATCTCAAACCGCGCGATCGAGATCCTGGGCGGCGAGATGGGCACCAAGAAGCCCGTCCACCCGAACGACCACGTCAACATGAGCCAGTCGTCGAACGACACCTATCCGACGGCGATGCACGTGGCCTGCGCCGAGCAGATCGTCTCGGACCTGCTGCCGGCCCTGAAGCACCTGCACGCGGCCCTGAAGGCCAAGTCGGAAGCCTGGGCCCCGATCATCAAGATCGGCCGCACCCACACCCAGGACGCCACCCCGCTGACGCTGGGCCAGGAGTTCGGCGGCTACACCCAGCAGGTCGAGAACGGCATCGAGCGCATCGAGAGCACCCTGCCCAAGCTGATGCAGCTGGCCCAGGGCGGCACCGCCGTCGGCACCGGCCTGAACGCCCCGATCGGCTTCGCCGAGGGCGTCGCCGAAGCCATCGCCGCCATCACCGGCCTGCCCTTCACGACCGCTCCGAACAAGTTCGAAGCCCTGGCCGCCCACGACGCCATGGTGTTCACCCACGGCGCCATCAACACGGTCGCCGCCTCGCTGTTCAAGATCGCCAACGACATCCGTTTCCTGGGCTCGGGCCCGCGCGCTGGCCTCGGCGAACTGGCCCTGCCGGAAAACGAGCCGGGCAGCTCGATCATGCCGGGCAAGGTCAACCCGACGCAATGTGAAGCGCTCACCCAGGTCTGCGTGCAGGTGTTCGGCAACCACGCCGCCCTGACCTTCGCCGGCAGCCAGGGCCACTTCGAGCTGAACGTCTTCAACCCGGTGATGGCCTACAACTTCCTGCAGTCCTGCCGCCTGCTGGCCGACGCCTCGATCTCGTTCACCGACAACTGCGTCGTCGGCATCGAGG
>JASGDR010000270.1:0-2683 GCA_047607095.1 Caulobacter sp. | reverse complement strand
GCCCAGGCGCCGCCGCCGGCGGTCGCGGGATCGGTCGACCGCATCGTGCTCGAGAAGGGCGCCCACAGGATGAGCCTCTACGCGGGCGAGCGGCTGGTGGCGGCCTACGACGTCTCGCTCGGCGCCGGCGGCCTGGCGCCCAAGGCCCGCGAAGGCGACCGGCTGACGCCCGAGGGCGACTACCGCATCACCGGCCGCAACCCCAACAGCCGCTACCACCTGGCCCTGCGCATCGGCTATCCGACCCCGGCCCAGGCCGCCGCGGCCAAGGCGGCGGGCGTCCCGCCCGGCGGCGACATCATGATCCACGGCCTGCCCAACGGCCGCGGCGCCCTGGCCGGGCTCTACAAGGGCCGCGACTGGACCGACGGCTGCATCGCCGTCACCGATCCCGAGATCGAGGAGATCTGGAAGCTGGTGCGCGACGGCGCCCGGGTGAGGATCACGCCGTGAGCGGATCGGACGTCGTCGGCCCGGCGGGCAAGCTCCCCCGGCTGCCGCTGGCCGTGCGGCCTTCGAAGCTGAAGCCCTGGCTGGGCTTCCTGGCGGCGGCGGTCTTCGTCGCGGTGATGTACTTCACCCGCTCGGAGACCATGAAGCCGGCCGCCGCCCTGATCGGCGGGGCCTTCCTGGCGCTCGTGGCCCTGTTCAACCTGCTTGGCCTGCTCTTTCGGCCCACCCGCCTGGTGCTGGAGCGCGACGGACTGCGCTGGCGCGCCAGCCTGTGGAACCCCCTCGTCTTCACGCCCTGGAGCCAGGTGCGCGGCGTCGGCCATCGCCCCCACCCGCGTCGCCATGACGACGGCCGGCTGGAACTCGACATCGCAGGCCTCGAAGGCGGCCGGGCCGTGATCCCGATCCGCCACCAGAACATCTGGGGCGAGGACCTGCCCGACCTGATCCGCGCTTTGGCCCCGCACGTCTCGCTAATCGACTTCGACGCCCCGGCGCCTTGACCGAAGGGGCGGCGCGGGTCTGGATGCGCCCGCCAACCGAACCGGAGCCGCGCATGTCCGACACCATCACCCTGACCTCCGCCGACGGCTTCGCCTTCTCGGCCCTGCACGCCGCGCCCGAAGGTCCGCGCAAGGGCGGCGTGGTGGTGATCCAGGAGATCTTCGGCCTCGACCAGTACGTCCAGGCCGACGTCGCCCGCTGGGCCGCGCGCGGCTACGAGGCGATCGCTCCGTCGCTGTTCGACCGCGTGACGCCGGGCTACGTGGCCGAGCACGACCCCGAAGGCTTCCAGAACGGGATCGCCGCCGTCGGCCAGGTGGGCTTTCCGACCATGCTGGCAGACATCCAGGCCTGCATCGACGCGCTGAAGAACAAGGGTCCGGTGTTCGCCGTCGGCTACTGCATGGGCGGCTCGCTGGTGTGGGCGGCCGCCTCGAAGCTCACCGACCTGGCCGCCGGCTCCAGCTATTACGGCAGCCAGGTGGCCGCCAACGCCGCCCTGCCGCTGAACTGCCCGGTGATCGTCCACCTGGGGGCCAGGGACGGCCACATCGACGCCGAGGCCGTCAAGGCGGCCGTGTGGACGTCGCATCCCGACGTGCCGGTCTATGTCTACGAGGCCAGCGGCCACGGCTTCAACAACGACGGCCGCCCCGACAGCGACGCAGGCGACGCCGAACTGGCCCGCCAGCGCACCGTGGCCCTGTTCGAGGCGAACGGAGCCGGGGCGTGACCACGACCGGAACCCGCATCGCCCTGGCCGGCCGCGACGGCGGGCCGTTCAGCGCCTGGCGCGTCGAGCCCGGCGAGGCGCGGCGCGGGGGCCTCGTCATCCTGCACGCCATCTGGGGGATCACGCCGCACATCCGCGAGCTCGCCGAAAGCCTGGCCGAGCACGGCTACGAGGTGATCGCCCCCGACCTGCTGGACGCCGCCGACGGCGACTGGCCGGCGGTCAACACCGAGCCGGCGATCCTCGACCAGCGCATGGCCTTGGGTGAACAGGCCGGCTGGGGCGCGGCCTGCCTGCCGCGCGTGCAGGCGGCGATCGACGCCCTGGAGGGGCCGGTGTTCGTGATGGGCTTCTGCTTCGGCGGCACCACGGCCTGGCTGGCGGCGGCGCGGGCGAACGGCGTGGCCGCGGTCTCGGCCTTCTACGGCGGCGACATCGTCGCCTATCGCGACGAGACGCCGAAGGTCCCGACCATCCTGCACTTCGGCAAGACCGACGCGATGATCCCTCTCGCCGACGTCGAGGCGATCGCGGAAGCCCATCCCGACCTGCCGATCTTCCAGTACGAGGCCGGCCACGCCTTCGTGGCGCCCAGCGGCCACCACGCCGACAGCGCCCGGCTGTCGATGCTGCGCACCCTGCAGCTCTTCCAGCGTTCGGGCGGGGCCAAGGGGGAGGCGTAGCGGCGGGCTACGCTCCCCCTCTTCCCCCGGACGCGCGCCCCCCGGCGCGCATCGATGGGCGGGTTTAGCAATACCCGTAAAATCTGTAAGCGACGGCGGCCCAGAATGGGTATCACTGCGCCGGCTTCGCCGCTCCCGCCCGCCCCGCTTCGTCCCCTCGCTCCGCTCGATCCCCGCCCGATGCCAGCCTCCGCCCCGTCGCCGACCGACGTCCTGCGCCTCGACGATCCCCGCTTCTGGGCGATCGCCCGCGCCGGCCTCGAGCACGTGCGCGACACCATCGAGATCACCCGCGACGGCCAGGACCTGC
>JASGDR010000269.1:0-2506 GCA_047607095.1 Caulobacter sp. | reverse complement strand
GAACCGGTCGGCGCTCCGCGCCAGATAGTCGGCGGCCTCCAGCACCTGGCTCGCCCACTCGTCTTCCGTCTGGCGGCGGTCGATCATCAGCGCGCGATCGTCGAGTTCGTTGGACAGCGGCAGGCCGACCACCTCGCCGGCCTCGGTCTTCATGGCCACGGGAACCTCGTCCTGTTCCCAGTCGAGGCAGATGTCGAAGCCGGCGGCGCGGATCAGGTCCAGGGTGGCGAACGACTGCTGCCGGGCGGGGCTCAGCCAGGCGCGGGGCTTGAGCCCCGCCGCGTCGAACCGCGCGCGCGCCTCGGCGACCCAGGCGGCTTCCGTCTCGCGATCCAGGCCGCCCCAGTGGATGTGGGTGGTCGACAGGCCGTAGGCGGCGATCTCGTGGCCGTCGGCCAGGATCGCCTCGACCAGCGGCTTCAGCCGTTCCAGCTGGTCGGCGTTGACCGGGAAGGTCGCTTTCATCCCCGCCGCCTTCAGCGCGTCGAGGATGCGGTAGACGCCCACGCGGTTGCCGTAGTCGCGCGTCGTGTAGTGGCGCAGGTCCGGATAGGGCGTGACCATGGCGCCCGGATGCTTGAACGGCTTGCCCGGCGGGTTCAGCGGATGGTGCTCGATCGGCACGACGATCATCGCCGCGACGGCCGCGCCGCCCGGAAGGGCGATCGGCGCGCGCCGCGTCACCGGCCGCCAGGCGTAGCGGTCCTGGTCCATGCCGTAGGACCGATGCGGATAGATCAGGTGTTCGTCAGGCAGCGGCATGGTCGAACCCCGTTCCCGGCGTGGCCAGGCCGCGCGCGGCGATGTCGGCCGCGGTCTGGTCGAAGTAGTTGTCGCGATAGTGCTGAGCGATCTCGCGGGCCGTGGTGATCCACACCTCGTCGTGCCCGGCGATGTGGCGCAGGGCGTCCTCGAACGGCCGGATGCGGTGCGGCTGGCTGACCAGATAGGCATGCAGCGGGATGCACATCACCGTGCCCGACGCCTCGCCTTCCTCCAGCAGCTGGTCGAAGTGGCGCTTGAGCACGTCGGCGTAGCGCCAGGGGCTCATCGACAGCGCGCCGTAGGTGATGACGTCGTTGACCTCCAGCGAATAGGGCATCGAGATCAGCTTGCCGGTCTTGGTCTTCACCGGCTGGGGCTGGTCGTCCTGGAAGAGGTCGCAGGTGTACCAGAAGTCGTTTTCGGCCAGGAGGTCGAAGGTCTTCTCGGTGTGGGTCAGGGCCGGCGCCAGGTAGCCGCGGATGCGCTGGCCGGTGGCGGCCTCGACCGAGCGGATCGAGTCCTCGATGACCGCCCGCTCCTGGGCTTCGTCCATGCCGTAGGAGTAGCGGGTGTTGTAGATGCCGTGGCTGAAGAACTCCCAGTCCCGCGCCACGCAGGCCTCGATGATCTCCGGATGGTGGTCCAGCAGGCCGACCGACAGCGAGATCGAGCCGCGCATGCCGTACTTGTCGAGCAGCTCCATCAGCCGCCAGTGGCCGACCCGGTTGCCCCAGTCGCGCTGCGAATAGCCCACGACGTCCGGCGAAGGTTTGGGCCAGCCGGGACGCTGCGGGTTCTTCGGCGGATCGAACTCGTAATATTCGATGTTGGGCGCGATCCAGAAGGCCAGCTTCTTGCCGTCGGGCCAGACGATCCTGGGCCGGTCGCGATAGGGCCAGTGGTCGTAGAGGTTCGGGTCGGCCTGCATCTGACGCTCCACGCTAGCCGGCGGCGTAGGCCGCGCCGGTCCTCACCATTCCAGCAAGGTCGATGCGGTCGTTCACCCCGCCCATGTCGATCATCCGCTCTGCGAACGGCTTGGTGGCGCCGTTGGCCTTCAGGCTGGCCAGGAAGGCTTCGGCCGTCGGGATCAGGGCCCGCACCAGGGCGCCCGGCGAGATCACCAGTTTGAAGCCGATGCGGCCCAGCTCGGCGACGTCCAGCAGCGGGGTCTTGCCGCCCTCGACCATGTTGGCCAGCAGCGGAACCCTCCCTGCGAAGGCGTGAGCGATGGCGCTCATCTCGCCCAGGCTGCGCGGCGCCTCGACGAACAGCACGTCGGCGCCGGCCTCGACATAGGCGTGGGCGCGGTCGAGCGCGGCCTCGAAGCCCTCGACGCCGATGGCGTCGGTGCGGGCGATGACCAGGGTCTCGTCGCTGGCCCGGGCGTCGAGCGCCGCGCGGATCTTGCCGGCCATCTCGGCCGTGGAGACCAGGCCCTTGTCCGACAGGTGGCCGCACTTCTTGGGAAAGGTCTGGTCTTCCAGCTGGATCGCCGAGGCGCCCATGCGCTCGAAGATCCGCACCGTGCGCTGCACGTTGACGGCGTTGCCGAAGCCGGTGTCGCCGTCGACGATCAGCGGCAGGCTCACACGCTCGGCCACCCGGCCCACCACGTCGGCGACATGGTCGAACGACACCAGGCCGATGTCGGGCCTGCCCAGCTGCGTGTAGGCGATCGAGGCGCCGGAGAGATAGATCGCCTCGAACCCGGCCTGTTCGATCAGCAGGGCCGACAGGG
>JASGDR010000268.1:0-8605 GCA_047607095.1 Caulobacter sp. | reverse complement strand
CTCGAGGGCCAGCCCACCCTGTTCTTCGACGCGCAGGGGCGGCTGTCCGGCATCCAGGACGTCGTGCGGGACATCAGTTCGCGCAAGGCGCTGGAGGCCGACCTGCAGCAGGCCCGCGCCGAGGCCGAGGCGGCGGCCGGCGTGAAGGCCGAGTTCCTGTCCAATATGAGCCATGAGCTGCGCACGCCGCTGACGGCGGTGCTGGGCTTCTCGCGGATGATCGAGACCCAGCCGGAGCTGTCGCTGGTCACCCGCGCCTGGGCCGCCAAGACGGTCGCCGCCGGCCAGACCCTGCTTTCGACGGTCAACGAGATCCTCGACTTCTCCAAGCTCGAGGCCGGCCAGGTCGAGATCGACCTGGAGCCTTGCGATCCCAGGGCGCTGCTCGGCGACGCCCTGGCGCTGTTTTCGCTTCAGGCCGAGGCCAAGGGCGTGGCCCTGGTCGCCGACGGTCTGGAGCTTCTGCCGCCCAGCCTGATGCTGGCCGCCGACCGGGTGCGCCAGGTGCTGCTCAACCTGCTGGGCAACGCCGTCAAGTTCACCGACGCGGGAGCCGTGGAGCTGCGGGCCGTCCACGCCCAGGGGCGGCTGACCGTGACGGTGTCCGACACCGGCCCCGGCATGCCCGCCGAGCGCCTGGGCGAGCTTTTCAGACGTTTTTCCCAGATCGACGGATCGTCCACCCGCCGCCACGGCGGCACAGGTCTGGGCCTGGCCATCTGCAAGGGGCTGGTCGAGGCCATGGGCGGCGAGATCGGCGTCGACAGCCGCCTCGGCCAGGGCGCGCGCTTCTGGTTCAGCCTTCCGGCCACGGCCGCCGCGACGCCGGAAGCCGCCGGCCGCGGCGATCCGGCCGCCGTCTTCCTTCCGGCGGGCTGCCGGGTGCTGGTGGTCGACGACAACATGGTCAATCGCGAACTGGTCGGCGCCGTCCTCGACGGCTTCGAGGTCGAGCTGGCCCAGGCCGCCGACGGCCAGGCGGCGATCGACGCGGCCGCGCGCCAGCCGTTCGACGTGATCCTGATGGACCTGCGCATGCCCCTGATGGACGGCGAGACCGCCGCGCGGCGCATCAGGGAGGGCGGCGGTCCCAACAGCGCCGCGCCGATCCTGGCCTTCTCGGCCGACGCCGACCCCAAGCTTTCCGACGGTCTGTTCGACGGCGTCCTGGCCAAGCCCCTGGAGATCGGCGCGCTCCTGGGCGGCATCGCCGCGGCGCTGAGACGCGAGCGCCGGGCGGCCTGATCCGGCTAGTGCGCCGGCTGCCAGAATTCCAGGTTGCTGATCTGGCGCTCCAGGATGGAGATGCGGTCGCGCAGGTCGCGGGTGGCCGTCAGACTGGCGGTCGTGACCGGCTCCTCGCGCATGGCGCTCAGGGCCCGTTCGGCGTCGCCCACCTCGACGATGGCCTCGTAGCAGGCGGCCCATAGCGCGCGGGCCCGCTCGCGCTCCATCTTCGGATCGAGGAACGGCGGGTTCAGCGTGGCGGCCAGGCGGTCGAGCTCGGCCAGCTCCTCGCCGCGACCCTTGCGCACCAGCACGTCGCGGAAAGGCGTCTCGTCGCCGATGTCGTCGATCAGGGCCTCGAACACCTCGTGGGCCAGGCCCTTCAGCCGCGCTTCGCCGAAGCCGATCCTTTCCAGGGCCTCGTCATAGGGGCGGGCCCAGGCCGGATGATTGACGGCGGCGATGGCCACGGCCGCGTGGAAGGGGTTCAGCCGGCGGCCGATCTGTTCGCGGGCGATGCCGCGGATGCCGGGATCCGGCGGGCCGCGATCTCGGCCCCGCCAGTTACCGCCGCCCCCGCCGCCGCGCGGCGTGAACGGGCGTCCCTCGCCATAGGCGCCTTGTCCGCCGCCGTTCTGGCCGCCGCCGTAGGCGGGCTTGGGAAACAGCAGGTCGAGCTTGGCGTAGAGGTCGTCCTTGTAGGCCGCCGCCAGATCCTTGTCCGCGATGGTTCCCGCCGCGGCGCGCAGGCGTTGCTTGAGGCCGGCCTTGCGTTCGGGCGTGTCCAGCGGCTCCAGGTCGCGTTCGCGCACGAACAGCGCCTCGACGAAGGGCGTGGTCTGGGTGACCTGGGCCTTCAGCGCCGCCGGACCCTGCTCGCGCAGCACGTCGTCGGGGTCCTTGCCGCCGCTGACGATCGAGAACCGGAACGAGCGCCCGGGCTTGAGCAGCGGCAGGGCGCGGTCGATGGCGCGGCTGGCGGCGCGCTGGCCGGCCTTGTCGCCGTCGAAGCACAGGGTGGGCTCGGGATGCAGGCGCCACAGCGCCTCCATCTGCTCCTCGGTCAGGGCCGTGCCCATCGCCGCCACGGCAGGCAGGCCCGCGCGCTGGCAGGCCACGACGTCCATGTAGCCCTCGACCACCAGCATCGGAATCTGCGCGCCGTTCTTTTCCTGCGGCGGCGCGGCGGCCTGGGCCGCGTGCAGCAGCTTGCGCGCGTCGTAGAGGCCGTACAGCACCCGGCTCTTGTGAAAGAGCGAGGTCTCCGGGCCGTTCAGATATTTGGCGCGGGCGTTGGGATCCATCGCCCGGCCGCCGAACGAGACGACCTTGCCGCGGGTGTCGGTGATCGGAAAGATGATCCGGTCGCGGAAGCGGTCGTACGGCGCGCCGCCGTCCTCGGGGGCGATCAGCAGGCCCGCCTCGACGAGGTCGCCGGGCTTGGCGCCCTTGGCCACCAGATAGTCCTTCAGCGCCGTGCGGCCGTTCGGCGCGAAGCCGATGCGGAAGCGGCTCCACTGGTCCTCGGGCAGGGCCCGGCGGTCGAGATAGGCGCGGGCGTCCTTGCCGACCGGGCGGCGCAGTTCGGCCTCGAACCAGGCCGTCGCCAGCTCCATCCAGTCGCCGAGGCCCGCGCGCTTGCGGTCGTCCTGGGCGGCGCGGGCGTCTGGCTCGGGCAGGCTCATGCCGGCCTCGGCCGCCAGCCGCTCGACCGCCTCGCTGAAGGTCAGCCGTTCGGTCTCCTGCAGGAAGCTGATGATGTCGCCGTGCTTGCCGCTGGAGAAGCAGTGATAGAAACCCTTGTCGTCGTTGACGAAGAACGACGGGCTCTTTTCCTTGGTGAAGGGAGACAGTCCCGCGTACTCACGACCCTGCCGCCGCAGCTTCACCGTCTTTCCGACGACGTCGGAGGGGCGAAGGCGGGACTTCAGTTCTTCAAGGAAGCGGTCGTCAAAGCGCATGGGTCATCGAGCGGAGAGCGGGCCGCTCTCTGAATTTGACCATATGGGGCGTCAGCTTCGGGCGCACCAGGAACCGTCCTTGAAGGGTAAATGAGTCCAAAGAAAACCGAACGCCTGTGGACAAACGCGACTTCGGGTGCGTTCGCCCGTCCCTCGGTGTGGGCGTCGGGCGCCCTTTTGAATCGTCTAAGTGATCATCCCTAGCTTGGCTGGCGGCCCGCTTGGGACCATTTAGGCGCCATGTCCGAGACCGCTCTCCAGCAGCCCGCCTTCACCGACGCCGAGATCGACGCCCTGGTCGAGACCTTCTACGCCAAGGTCCGCCGCCATCCGCGCCTGGGGCCGATCTTCAACGGCGTGATCGCCGAGGACGCCTGGCCCCACCACATGGCCACGCTGAAGGATTTTTGGGCGACGGTGCTGCAGGGCTCGGGCCGCTACAAGGGCTCGCCCATGGCCGTCCACCAGCGGATCGAGGGCTTCCAGGAGTGGATGTTCACCCCCTGGCTCAATCTCTTCCACGCCACCTGTGTCGAGCTGTTCGACGCTCCCCGCGCGGCCGTCGTCGGCCGGAAGGCCGAGCGCATCGCTCGCTCGCTGAAACTTGGTTTGTTCTTCCGGCCGGGAGCCCCGGCGTGAGCGCGGTCGCCGACAAGATCGGCGCCCCCCTGGCCTCGGAAGGCTTCGCCATCGTCCCGGCCGACGAGACCCGCGCGCTGCTGGGGGGCCTGCCTGACTGGGACGCCTTCGCCGACAGCTGGAACGACCTGGGCGTCGATGGCTTCATGGCCGACGGCGGCCGTTATCGTCGCCGCCGCTTCGCCGCCTTCGGCGCGGACGCGGCCGGAACCATCGCCCGCAAGCCGCATCAGCCGCACTATCAGAGCCGCGACTACAACGCCCTGAACGGCGGCGTGCAGCGGTGGTTCGAGCCGGTGACCGACGCCATCGCCGAGCATCCGGTGACCAGGGCCGTGCTGAAGGCGGGCCTGGACCTCTTCCAGCCCCTGACCGCCGATCGGCCGGCGGACTGGCACGTCGAGCTGCACCAGTTCCGTATCGAGGCCCATGACGGCGAAGCCGGCCGGCCCACGCCCGAGGGCATGCACCGCGACGGCGTCGACTGGGTGATCGTGATGCTGGTCGAGCGCCACAATGTGGCCAGCGGCGTCACCGACATCTTCGCCCCGGACGGCCGCGCCCTGGGCTCCTTCACTCTGACGAAGCCAGGCGACGCGGTGTTCCTCGACGACCATCGGGTTCTGCACGGGGTGACGGCGATCAGCCCCCTCGAAGCCGGACGCGAGGCGCGCCGCGACGTGCTGGTGGTCACCTTCCGACGGGAGGGCTGAGGCGTCCGGCGAGCGGGCGCGGGCCTTGGGGGGCGGGCGCGACCGTTTGTCCCACTCCACCTGCGGAGGAGGGCGTGCAAGCCTTCCGGCCTTCGCGAAACGAGCGCCGCCCCCATGACCGACGACGCCCATTCGCCGTCCGCTTCAGCCCGCCGGGACGCCTTTTCTGCGACCATGGCCGACGCGGTGCCGATCCTGATCGGCTATGTCGACGCCGACCGTCGCTATCGCTTCGTCAATCGCGCCTACGAGACTTGGTTCGGCGTGCGTCGGGCCGCGATCGAGGGGCGCACCCTGGTCGAGGTGATGGGCGAGGCGGCCTACGAGCGCGTGCGCGACTATGTCGACGCGGCCCTCGAGGGCCAAAGCCTGACCTTCGAGGGCGAGCTGCCCTACGCCGCGGCCGGAGTCCGCCACGTCGAGGCGCAGTACGTGCCCGACATCGCTCCCGACGGCGGCGTGCTCGGCTACTACGTGCTGGTCACCGACATCTCGGCCCGCAAGAAGGCCGAGACCGAACTGGCCCGCCTGCTGGTGCGCGAGCGCCGCCGGGCGCTGGTCCTCGACCTTGGACGACAGCTGCGCGAGGAGGCGGAGGTCGCGGCCATCGCCGACCGCGCCTGCCGGGTGCTGGCCGGACAGCTGGGCGCGCAGCGGGCCGGCTACGCCGAGGTCGACCTGGCCGGGGTCTCCACCCAGATCATCGGCGAATGGGGCGGGGAGGGCGTGCAGCCCCTGGTCGGGCCGCTGTTCGTGCTCGACGATTTCGGACGCGCCATGAGCGACGATCTGCGGGCCGGGGTGCAGGTGGTCATCGACGATGTGCGCGAGGACGTCCGCACCCGGGATCCGGCCACGCTTGCGGCCTATGGCGCGCTCGACATCCTGGCCTTCGTGGCCGTGCCGCTGATCAAGGCGGGGCGGCTCGTCTCCTATCTCTTCGTCTGCCAGGAGCACGACCGCGCCTGGGGCGCCGACGAGGTCGCCTTCGTCGGCGACGTGGCCGAGCTGATCTGGGCCGCCGGCGCCCGCGCCCGGGGCGAGGCCGCCCTGCGCCGGGCCGAGGAGACCGAGCGCCTGCTGATCCGCGAGGTCGACCACCGGGCCAAGAACGTGCTGGCGGTGGTGCAGTCGCTGGTCCAGCTGACGCCCTTCGTCGACCGGCGCCAGTACGTCACCGCGCTCAGCGGCCGGATCGGCTCGCTGGCGCGCTCGCACAGCCTGCTGTCGACCACCCGCTGGAGCGGCGCCGACCTGCGAAGCCTGCTGGAGCAGGAGCTGGAGGCCTACGGTTTCGAGCACGAGACCCGCGTCGTCCTGGCGGGGCCGCCGGTGCTGATCCGGGCCGAGGCGGCCCAGTCGCTGGGTCTGGTCGTGCACGAACTGGCCACCAACGCCAGCAAGTACGGGGCCCTGTCGGTTTCCGGCGGGACGCTGGAGGTCGGCTGGGAGTGGGAGGCGGGGATCCTCGTCCTCGACTGGCGCGAGACCGGCGGGCCGCCGGCGGTCGCGCCCGTTCGCCGGGGTTTCGGCTCCACCCTGATCCAGAACGCCGGCAAGCAGCTGGGGGCGAAGGTCTCGCACGACTGGCGGCCCGAGGGCCTGCATTGCCGGATCGCCCTGTCGCGGGGCGCTCTGCCGGGCGCGGCCGGCGTCGAGCGTTCCGCCGCCGCCCCGTCGGTCGCGTCGGATGACGGCCTGCGGGATCAGCGCGTGCTGGTGGTCGAGGACGAGGCCCTGGTGGCCATGGAGCTGGCCCGCGTGCTGGCCCTGGCCGGCGCCCAGGTGATCGGCCCGGCCGGCGATGTCGAGGAGGCGCTGGAGCTGATCGAGAGCAGCCTGATCGACCGGGCCGTGCTCGACGTCAATCTCGGCGGCCGCATGGTGACGCCGGTGGCCAGGGCGCTCAGCGAGCGGGCGATCCCCTTCGTCTACCTGACCGGCTATCAGGAGCCCGGCCTCGACGACGGCCCCGTGCTGCACAAGCCGGCCTCGCCCGAGGTGCTGGTCAGCGCCCTGGCGGGGCGGAAGGCGGAGCCGGTCTAGGCCGCGCTTGTTTAACGCCCGTCTTTCCCGCCCCCGTGGCGGGAATGACGGGAATGAAGAGCGGGTGTGAAGGGGCTCGAGGAGACATCCCGCCGCATCCTCCCAGCTTGACTCCGTATCCCATCAGGGTCAGAACAAAATGGGAACGGAGGTCGCCATGCCCGGCTCGCGCGAGGCGCGTATCGAGGCCCTGAGAGGTCGGATCGCCGCCATCGAGGCGGGGACTCGGACTCCGACTCCGGTCCTGCCGTTCGGAGATCCGCGCATCGACGCCTGCCTGCCCGGCGGTGGGCTGCCGCGGGCCGGCTGGCACGAGGTGGTCGGCGAGGGGCTGGAGGGCGAGAGCGGGGCGGCCACGGCGGCCTTCGCGGCCCTTCTCGCCAGGCCCCGCGCGAGCAAGGGGGCGGTGGTGTGGGTGCTGCGCCGCTCGGACCTCTACGCGCCGGGCCTGGCGAACCTGGGCTTTCCGGTCGATCGGCTGGTGCTGGTGCGGGCTCGCGACGAGGCCGAGACGCTGGCGGTGCTGGAGGACGCCCTGGCGACCCCGGGCGTGGCCGTCGCCATCGGCGAGGCCGAGGCGCCCGACCTCGTCGCCGGCCGCCGCCTGCAGCTGGCCTGCGAGCGGGCGGGGGGCTTCGGCCTCGTCCTGCACCGCCGACCCTACGGGGGACCGGTCAAGGGGGCGACCGGTTCGGCCGCCTTCAGCCGATGGCGCGTCGGTCCCGCGCCGGGCCGCGCGCCATCGGAGCGGCTGGGCCTTGGCCCGCCCGCCTGGCGCGTGGCGCTGGAACGCTGCCGGGGCGGACGCTCCGGGGCGTGGATCCTGGAACATTCGGAGGCCGACCATGGCCCGCATCCTTTCCGTGTGGTGTCCGAACTGGCCGATCACGACCTGGCTGAGACACCACCCGAACGCCTTCGCGCCGTCGGGTGAGGGGACCCCCCCTCAGTCGGCTTCACCGACAGCTCCCCCAAAGGGGGAGCATCCTGGCGCCGCGCCGACCAGATCCTCCCCCTTTGGGGGAGGTGGCCCGGAGGGCCGGAGGGGGTCTGCGCCGTCGCAAGGCCCTCCCTTCGCCCTCCTCGTTTCCGAACGCGGAACCCGCCGTCTCGCCGCCGTCGACGACGCCGCCCTGGCCCTCGGCCTCTCCGCCGGCCAGAAGGCCGCCGACGCTCTGGCCCTGGTTCCGCAACTGGCGACCGCCGAACACGATCCGGAGGCCGACCGCCGGGCGCTGGAGGGGCTCTGCGACTGGTGCGTGCGGTTCTCGCCGGCCGTGGCGGTCGACGGCGACGACGGCCTGCTGCTCGACATCACCGGAACCGACCACCTGTGGGGCGGCGAGGACGCCATGCTAGCCGACCTGCTCGACCGTCTCGCCCGCTGGGGCGTGCCGGCGCGCGGGGCGATCGCCGACACCGCCGGGGCGGCCTGGGCCCTTGCTCGCTATGGAGAGGCTCGTCAGGAACGTGGGCGGGCGGTGGTTCCGCCGGGAGCCCAGCGAGAGGCCCTGGCCGGCCTGCCGGTGGCGGCCCTGCGGCTGGACGAGGCGGCCCAGGCCCAGCTGCCGCGCCTTGGCCTGCATCGCATCGGCCAGCTCTACGCCCTGCCGCGCGCCCAGATGGCCAAGCGGTTCGGCCTGGCCTTCACCCAGCGTCTGGACCAGGCCCTGGGCGCGGCGGGCGAGGCCCTGGCCTTCCGGCGGCCCGCCAGTCCGTGGTTCGAGCGCCTGGCCTTCTTCGAGCCGATCAGCGCGCCGGAGGACCTGGCCCGCGTCGCCGCCGACGTGCTGGTCCTGATCTGCAAGCGGCTGGAGGGCGAGGGACGCGGGGCCAAGCGCTTCGAGGTCGTGTTCCATCGCCTGGACGGGAAGGCCTTTCCCGTGCCGGTCGGCCTGGCCCGGCCGGGGCGCGACGCGGCCCGGCTGGCCAAGCTGGTCGCGCCCAAGCTCGACCGGGTCGATCCGGGCTTCGGGATCGACGTGGTCACCGTCCACGCCTTTTCCGTCGAGGCCCTGG